>DUWJ01000214.1 GCA_012842765.1 Bacillota bacterium
CCGTCGGCACCATCGTCTTTTCTATCTCTGACGGTTCTATGCTTGCATTAGGCAGCATCTTCACTTCAACGATGAACTTTGCTTCAGCACGCCCTCCTAGCTGATCGATGACTGTGAAAACCGCTGTATAGTCACCCTCAACTTCGTAGGTGTGCACTCCATCGCGCACTGCTGCCGATTCCCCATCGCCAAAATCCCATCCATAGCTCACTATGGGGGTATCGGGCGCGGAAAATGCCGCATGGAATGCTACTTCAAGGGGCGGCTCGCCAATGAGCGGAGTTGCGCTCGCCTCAGTGATTCTTGGCGATGCAGCTACGTCAGCAGTGACTGGAACGATGATCATGGGATACTCCACGTCGTTCGTGAAGAGAACCATGTTGCTGGTGTGCGTGCCCAGCTTCAGTCTGCTGGCATCCACTGTTGCCTTGATATCGATTGAGCCTCCAGCAGGCACCTTGCCCCTTGCCGGCTCCCATGTGAACCATTGGCCATCGATCGGGCCAAGCCCCGTTTCCACCAGGTACATGGTGACATCGTCTTGCGACGCAACCCACAGGTTTCCGTTCTTGTCGAACTCACACCCAGCAGCAGAGTAGTAGCCACCCATGGGATGCGGGAACTGTGCAACTATTGAATGGCTCACAGGGTTCACGAAGTAGATCATGTCAGGTTCGCCATTAGCGGTCACTGCCAAAATGCCGGCGACCGGATGATAGGCGAGTCCTGCAATGCCTACAGGAAGGGACCATCCATCTATGACTTCACCAGGATTGTCCCAGCTTTCTCCCTTGATGTTGTAGATTATATCTTTGTTCCAGCCACCTATGTAGAATGTGTCGTTGTCGGGATTGTAAGCTAGTCCTCGCTGCGACTCCCATGTCCATTCGCCCTCGGCAATCGATCCGGCAACCTCGCCTGTCTGCGAGTTCAGCTTGTAGATGCCGTTATCCCCGCCGACACTTACTTGCCAAATATGCCTGCCGTCGAAGGCCATATCAGCTCCCCAGCCCGGTGTCCACGTAGTGGTCCAGCTGATGCCAGTAAACACGCCATCCGACGTAAGCACGTAGTCTACACTCGGTTCGACTTCGATATCGCCAACAACGAGGGAGCCCGAGTTGTGATCGACTCCCACACCCCATACTCCAACCATGGGCGCAGGGGCCCTCCAGCTCTTCAGTACTGAGCCGGCCGCTTCAGGCAGCCACGACGAACGCTCAGGGTTGGGGTGCGATGCGAAGATTCCCTTGGCGTTAAGTGCGTCTGGATCATGTATGCTCTCAGCCGACATTAGCCTTTGCGGAGTTGGCACCCTGTTCGGCAATTCCTCGCAACCGAACTCCAGCGCACCCGGACCGGCATTGCTCAGGATCAATGTCTTCGTCGTCTTCTGCCCCGAAGCTACGTTGAAATCGAGCTGAGTCGGATGCCAGCTGGCAGACGGAGGATCCTGCACATTTACTTTGACGGATTCTGTCGTCTCATAGCCGTCATTATCCACTGCTGTAAATGTGGCAGTGTAGACTCCATCTCGGGTGTAGGCATGTTCTGCGAACACATCGTGCACAGGTTCACTGCCGTCACCAAAGGTCCAGTATTTGTCGACGATAGTGCCGTCAGGGTCGTGTGCCGCCCCCAAGAACCGGAAGACTGTCCCTGCAGGTCCCTGTTTCGGATCAACGCTGCACGCAGTTATCACCGGAGCACTGTTTGGTATGACATCAACCCTTACCGGAACCACAATCTCCGGACGGCGTATGTCGTTTGTTTCAAGGATTATCGATCCTCTGAGAACTCCGCCATCAGTCGGCTTGAGATCAAAGAAGACATCCAGGTCGATGCTATCTCCTGGCTCAAGCTCTGCTTGGAGCGGGCTGACAGAGAGCCACGAGTACGGCCAGATCCTGATAGCAAGTTCGTTTTTCACATAACCGGCCGTGTCGTACAGAATGGCGATCCCATCAGAACCGTCAGCATTCTCGATGCCGATGGTGCCTCTATCCAACGCCAACGATCCCATATCCATATCGAGATACTGGTAGAGCACGGAGCCATCGGGATACAGAATTGCTTGGAAGGTCAAGGACCCCATCCTCATGAAACGAGGCAATTCCTTCCACTCGATGATGAATCTGTCATTGGCTTCATCGTAGTACTGGAATACGCCCCCATCTGCTGGAACCATCGTCGGCCGGAGGTAATCCCAATACACAGCCAACAATGCATTGGGCAGCTCCGGAGATGGGATTGGACCGTTAGACACCGATGTCGACATCGGCTCAAAGGTGAGGAACCCATCGGAGGTTACCGTGACCTTGTCATGAGCCTCTCCGTAGAATGGGAAAGACCATGGCAGGTCAACTTCGACGCAGTGGTGGTTCTTTGTCATCGGAAGCTTGTTGCCGACGTCACTGATTTCCACCCAATCGAACTCCGGGCCATCAGCGTCGTCGGAATCTATCCACATGTAGCCGAACTTGTCGGGGCCACCGGCGCCCTCAGGCGCAATCTCTAGTCCTGCCCCGTCGGCCTTCTCTTCTACGACGACTTTCACGTCGAGAATCAGGGTGTCATCGCCGACGTTCGTCACAGTCAGTTTCTCTTCGCGATTGCGATGAGCCCTTATCGTCTGCGCAAACCGCGGCGGATTTACATCTGCGGCAGGCAGATTAGCCACCACTATATCAACAGTGGCGCTATCTGCAAGGCCGTCGTCGTCCGTAACGGTCAGACTGGCCGTGTATTCGCCATTCGCGACATACGTGTGCACCGGGGTCAACGTGCCCGTCACAGGCTCGCTGCCGTCGCCGAAGTCCCACACTATATCGACGATCTGGCCGTCGCGATCCTTTGCCGTTGCCACAAACTCCACCGTTAGCGGCGCCTTGCCGGCCCAGGGTTTCGCGGACACAGACTGAATCACAGGCGGAATAATGGACTTGACAGACATGAGCGTCCCTACATCCACTCGCGTGTTCACAGGGTCATTACTGTCTATCTCCAAACCTGCAGCCCAAAGCCCTTGAGGCAGGTTTCCAGCTGCAAAGTGGACGGAGATATTCTCCGATTCTCCCGGCTCAATATGGCCCTCTGTAACGCTAGTGGAGATCCATGTCGGCACGAAAACGACGGACAGATCATCGTGGACATACGCCTTGTTGTATGCCACTTCGAGACCGCAAGTGCCGTCCGCATTCTCTATTCCGATAGTGCCCTCGTTAAGCCGCGTTCCCTGCATCTTCTTGTAATTGTAGTAGATGACTCCCTCGGGCAGGAGAACGGCCTGGAATGTGTAAGTGCCATTGCCGCCTACCCGCGGCACATCCTCCCACTGAATTATGAACGCGCCATCATCCCCATGCCAGAAGACCTTGGCGCCATCGCGACCAGGATTGAGGTCAGCCCAGAAGACCGCCAGCAGATCGTTGGGGTCGCTGGTATTGGGTATTGATGCGTTTCGATGCTGACTCCGGGATGCTCCAAATGTGGCGTACCCATTTGAACATATGCGGATGGAAGTCTTGTTCTCCCCGTAGAAAGGAAACTCCCACGGCAAGTCCACTTCTACGATGGACTCATCTGACATAGAAACTTCTGTCCCTATTTCAGATATATCGATCCATCTGTGGCTTACGCCAGCATTATCGGAATCTGCCCAAACGTAGCCAAAGCTATCAGGCCCGCCTGAGGCAAGTCTCTGCAATTTCCCATCTGCGGAAGACGCCTCCACCATTCCGATGGGCACGACGGAGATCACGTAATCGAGCGCTCCATCGCCTGAGTTAGTAATGGTAACCGACTGCTCGTCAGTCTCCCCCCACTCGAGGCGTGTTTCGAGCTCCTTCGGTTCCACTCCTATCACAGGAGGATAGAATACGCTTATTCGAACCGAGGCACTGTTTGCGACTCCGTTGCTGTCAAACACGTAAAACTCGGCTTGATATGTGCCCTCAGTCTCGTATATATGGACCGTATCCCATTCATGTACCGGATCGCTGCCGTCGCCGAAGTCCCACCATCTGTCGGCGATCTCGCCATTGGGCGAAACAGCGGTTGCGCTGAACGTCACCGCAAGCGGCGGGGGTCCGAACGTCGGAGCGACTTCGAAAGAGGTTATTACCGGCGCGCCGCCAGCGCGAAGTGCTGCGGCTGCATTGAGCCTTCCTCCAGTTTTAACCTTCCCTTCGAACTGCGGCTTTACCTCTACGGTATCAATGATCGCGTCCCGCACGGTAGTGTCAGACCCTGCTGAACCTGCAGCTTTTGGATACAAAGGCATGTCAGGATAGAGGGAATGCACAAGAGCCGCAACTCCTGTCACATGCGGAGTGGCCATTGATGTGCCGTAGAAATAGGCATAAGCCTCTGTCGGTTCAGATTTTGGAGGATCCGGCGGCACGGTTGACAGTATGTAGCCTCCGGGAGCGAAAATGTCGACTGAATTGGCGCCGTAGTTAGTGCCCCACCAAGCCGGATAATAGCAGGGCTGGTCATTTTGCATGCTTGCAGCTACTGCAATTATATTGGGCAGATCGTAGTTGGAAGGATAGTGCGGCGTCTTGTCATTATCATTGCCCTCGTTGCCCGCAGCACACAGCAGAAGCATGTTTGAGGCAACAATAGCCTCCTCCAACGCCTTATTGTAGCCTCCTCCTCCCCAACTGCAGTTGGCAACGGAAGCACCATTATTGGAAGCATAGTTAATCGCAAGGATAGCATCGGAGGTGTATCCCCCCTCAGGGCCGATGAACTTCAACGGCATTATCCTTACATTCCAGTTGATGCCTGCAACTCCCATGAAGTTGTCGGTGTGTGCGCCTATGGTTCCGGCACAGTGGGTGCCGTGTTCATCGTTGAGATAACCATAGTCGTCGCGATCATCCGGATCCCACACGGTGCTGTCGTTGTTAACGAAGTCCCAGCCATGGACATCATCGATGTATCCGTTGCCATCGTCATCGATACCATTGCCAGGGATTTCGCCAGGGTTAACCCAGATGTTGTCATAAAGATCCGGATGGTAGATGTAGCAGCCAGTGTCGATGACAGCTACAATGACCTCGCGCGAGCCCTTGGATATTGCCCAAGCTTCCGGCATGTCAATGTCGGCATCATCGACGGGCGTTCCCTGCATCTTCGGGTCTTTGAACTGGCAGCCCTCATTGTGCAACGCCCACATCTTCTCAAAATGAGTGTCATTGGGGATGACTGGGGAGCTGTCACAGTAGCGTATATAGTCCCTCTCTGCGTACATTATGCCTGGAACAGCGCTCAATCTGCAGATCGCGTCGTCAGGCGCATGCCCCTCCGCAAGCTCCACTATTCCAAACCTCACGCCGTTTGGAAATCCCGCGGTGGGCTTGAAGTCGGCGACACGATAGACTGAATATCCCAGTCTCTGTATTGAATCTGTGGCAGCATTGGCAGTCACAGAATCTGAAAAGCGAACTATGACTCTGCTAGGATGATAGGTATCAGGACCAGGCTGCCATCCGCCACGAAACTCTTCCTGCAGCCCAGCGGCCCAGACACCTCCGGCAATGCAGACCATTGCCAAAGATAGAACAAGTGCAGTAATGAGTATGAACTTGTTTCGTCGGCTATAAGCCATGTACTGTTTCGTCTCCTTCCAATTGTCTCTTAAGCGATGCGTAAAGATACAGCGAACTTGTGCAATGAACAACTGAGCGGACACTGGATAATATCGTCCCGTCCGCCGGCATCACCTCCAGCTTTTTTGAGCCTGAGCACAAAGGGTGCAAAAACCAAGATTTTCGCATCCAAGGAATTCGTCAAAGAGTAGGCCTTCCATCCTTTCGCCATGAATCTGTGCATCGTTAACAAACCAAGATGTGATATAGATGTTCAACAGTGAATGGGAGATGTGTACTGCAGTGTTATGGCAATTCAAGGGTTCTACCCTAGATTATGTCATTTGTGCCCATGGATGTTAATGAACATTACGACAGATATTCCAATATACCTCCTTGGTGAGCATCTATTACACATAAAACCGCAATGTTCCATATAAAATTACATTTGTGTCTATCAAATTTCGGATGGAAACAATACGCAAATACTTTCTTAGAAAGAGAAAAGCGAAGCCTATGCAATTGCAATAGAGCCTCGCATATCTCTCTATGTGCGTCGCGTTTGGCTAGAACTTCATTCCCAGCGACAGCCTGTGGCTGTCAGGTAGGGTATTGTGATGCTGGTAGGCGTAATCGATGTTGAAGGTCGCTGCTTCAAAGCCTGCCCCTGCAGTGAGGCATGTTCCATTCCCGCCAAAAGAGCCGCCTGCGCGGAGCGCC
>DUWJ01000215.1 GCA_012842765.1 Bacillota bacterium
ACCGTTGACGGGATGCTCTGAAGGCCGGCGAGAAATATCAGAGCGTTGTGACCCAGTCCTTTCCACACCGCCATCATGATTATTGCAGGCATCGCCCATCGTGGATCCCCGAGCCAGTTGGGCGAAGGCAACCCGAAGATCTCCAGGGCACGTTTGAGAATTCCATACCTCGGATTGAGGACCCATCTCCACACCACGGCGATGGCCACAGTCTCAGTAATGCTAGGAAGGTAATATCCCACCCTAAACAAGTCCTTCGCGTGGTTGAATGGAGAGTTGAGAAGGACTGCGAGAATAAGCGACAACACTATTGCGAGGGGAACTCCCACTGCCACGAAGTAAAGGGTGTTGCTCAAAGCCTTCCAAAACAGTTCGTCCTGGAAAAGCCGGACATAGTTGTCGAACCCGATGAACTTAGCATTGCTCCAATCGGCCAGCGCAAAGATGTCGAAATTGGTCAGGCTTATCACGAAAGAAGCAACCACCGGTATTACGACAAACACCATCATCAATACCAGAGCAGGCGCCAAGAACATGTATGCCACCTTAGCATTTCGCTGCATGGCAACGACCTCCAAACGCCGCACATGCCTTGCCAGCCAGCAATCGGCTTCACGCAGCGCGGCTAATAACGAAAACCAAAACCGGATCCAAAATTCAAGATCAGGGCCGGATCGCCTGCGCCGAGAGGTTCATGCCCCTCGGCGCAGGCTACGCGTGGGTGAGCGTGGCGGCGAGTTCCGCCTCACTTGCCCACGTGATCTACCTCATGATCGCCTTTATATCCGCTTCGAGAGCACGGGCAGCTTCCATGGCAGTCTTCTTGCCATAGCACGCCTCCTGCACCCTCCTTTGTACAGCGACCTCTATCTGGGCCCATTGCGGCACGTTCTCCGGCGCACGGGCGTCATCCAGCTGCTCCCGGAAGACCGCCATCATGGGATTTCCCGCTAGGTCTCTAGCATCCCACGACTTTTTCACCGCAGGAAGGCATCCTGAAACCCTGAACCATTCCAGCTGAGTCCTGGGATCGCTCATAAACTCCACGAAACGCCACGCGGCATCCTTGTTCCGCGAGTCTTTGAATACTACAAGATTGCACCCGCCCACAAATGACGTTCTCGTCTTCTTTTTGGGACATAGCGCTACCGACCACTTGCCATCAATCTCCGGCGTCTGTTCACGAGTGAGATTGATCATCCATGGTCCGCTGAAATACATTGGCATAGTGCCCTTCGCGAACTCCTGAAAAAGATCGCTGCCGCCGCTGTCGATCGGGGCGATCTTGTCGTGGAAGAGCTTAGCGTAGAAGTCCAACGCTTCCACGAACTCTGGTTCCGTCACCTGCGGTCGGCCCTTCTCATCCAGAATCCGTCCGCCGTTCTGCCATACGAACGGCAAGAACTCTTGGTAATTATTGGTTGAAAGGGCCATGCCGTATCCCTTTCCGTCCGCAGCCAGAGCCGCCGCGGCCGCCCTCAGTTCGTCCCAGGTCTGAGGGGGTTGCTTGAAGCCTTTCTGCGCAAGCAAGTCCTTCCTGTAAAACAGGGCCCTAGTATCTACGTACCAAGGCACACCGTACACTTTCCCGCCCACAACGCACGTGCCGTAAGATCCTGAGAAGAATTGGCTCTTGTCTACTACCTTTGATTTCGACATATACCGGGACAGCTCTTCGAATACTCCTATGGAGCCGAACTCCGCCATCCACGTGGTGCCCATCTGGGCAACATCTGGCCCGGTTCCGCCTGCCACCGCAGTGATGATCTTGTCATGAGCTGCGCTCCACGGTATGGCCTGAACTGTCACGCGAATGTCGGGATTGGCCTGCTCAAACTTGGCGGTCATCTCCCCGATCTTTTGAGCCTCCGCACCCATTGCCCAAACTGTCAGTCTGACGGGGGCTGCAGCAGCGGATGACACCATGATCCCAAGGAGCAACGCGCCACACAGAATCATTGATGCCGCTCTTCGCATATTCATGTCCCTCCTTGATTTATACAGTCGACGCCGCTCTCCTCAATCTATCGCTACTCGAATACGAGTTCTCCCCACAGGTCCGGGTTGGCCCAGATCTCGGGAAGGTTGTTCCACGCAATCACGTTAGTTCTCACGTACTGCCCTATCTTCGCTTCCCTGTCATTACTATTGTGCACCGTATGGCAGAACCCGAGTTTCGTCCCTGGTTCAGCCTTTATCCCCAGATCAGCAAGGGGTATCGCCGCCTCTATTGCGTATCCCCGCTCCGTCCGGCTCGAAGCCACACGGATCCGGGGGTTCGTTTTGGCGATTGGGCCAGGCTTGGTGTCCTCATGCCGCACAGCCTGAACATTGCCTTCCGTGTCAAAAGGCAGGATGGCGAGTTTCATCAATCCAGCACCAGATCCAGCCCTTGAAGGATCTATATAGAACTCGACTGAGTCTGTACGGTAGTAGCCCGCCTTATCCTCGGGTTTGATGTTGATTACGATGTATTCGTCTGCCACATTTGCGGCAATGTACAGGTATTCCTCGTCATACTGCACATAGAAAGTCGAATTGAGCACCTGCTTCTTCTTGTCGACCTTCTCTATGCCACCGGCGGGAACATTCATGTCTTCATCCACCACGTAGCCTTCGAGGCCTTTCCATTCCGAAAGATCCCCGTCTATAACGACTGGCGTGGCGGCCCGCTTCGCCACCGCCTTCTTTTCCGAAGGAGCGAGGCGCATCCTCTCCCATGCATCAAGGTATGCCGGGGTAACTGCGTAATCCGAATCGCTTTTCACGAATCCGATTCTCTCCATGGCCTCTTCGATGGCAGGATGGGCCATGAAGTGCTTCCAGATCAACTCCGAACGGTAGTTCTCCAGCATCAGCAAGATGATCCCTTGGTCTATCCCCACATACTGGTCGGAATACCAGTTCTGGTCCACGTTGAATCCCGACACGAAGCCGTACTCGCCCCACACCAGCCCGCCTTCACGTTCTAGCATGGCCCTGATTGCAGCCATAGAAAGCTCAGGCGTAAACGGCATCGATGCGATGGACGCGTACGGAGCCACGGTGCCATCGTGGTTTCCTTCGGATGCACCATAAGGCTTGTACCCTGCAGGTCCGTCACATGCGGAGATTCCCCATATGTCCATGTCGTAAGTTGAATAGTTAAACCTGCGCAACACGGCAAACAAGCGGTTCATCCTTGTGGCCGTCACCGCATTGTTGAAGTAGTTTGCGTAACTGTCCTCTTTGTTGCGGAAATCGATCCATGCAGCAGGGTATTGGTAGACGAAAAGCGTCTCCTGAGGAAGACAGATGTAGTTTTCGTTTACCGGACGGAAGATGTTATCCCATGCTGAAGCCGATATAGGATGCGTGGGAGAGCCTATCGCCAGAACATAGGCGAGTAAGCCTTCGTTGAACGAGTTCCATCTTGCCGAGAGGAACCCGATCTCCGGTTTCCAGCCCATCGACAGGGTGTCGCCTTCGTTCATCATCCACTCCCAGTCCGCGGCCGCGTAAACCTTGTTCGCCAAAGCTTCTGCCTCGGTTCCTGCAAAATACTGTCCGGCGGTAAGAGCACCCGCAAGAAAGATCGCCGTGTCTATCGAAGAGATCTCGCAGTCTCCGAACCGTCGTCCTTCGGACATGTCGACGAAGTGGTAGTAGAATCCGTTCTTGCCCTCAACCCCTCCACTGGCGAACGTTCTCAAGGTGACGAGCACGCGTTCATATCCTTCATCCCTGGTGATCCAACCTCGCTCTATCCCCACTGGAATCGCCGACAAGCCAAAGCCTACAGCCGCAATGCTGCACGGCGAATCCTTGGTGCTTCTGTCCCGAATCAGCCCGTTAGCCGGGTTTGCCTCGCGCCAGAAATAATCGAAGGTCTTCCGCGCTACCGCCTCTATAAGCTCTTCATCATCCAGTTCTAGCATTGCTGCTACTTCCAACCTCGTTGCCTCGGGAATCCGCTGGATAAGGTCATCTCGGGAGACTCTGGCCTCTGCGAGCCCTATGCCGTCTATGTAGAACTTCTCCCTCAGCGGAAGCTTCTTCCCTGCCTCATCTACGTGAGCCCAGGCAAAATAGAGCTTGTATTTGCCATCAGGTTTGAGGTTGCTCATTTCATCGGGAAGAGGATAGGTTATGCGATTCCAACCCGGGCCCGGTTCGACCTTGGCAAATATGCCCCCCACCCAATCCCAACCATTTGAGAGATCCGCCATGCCAAGGAAGAACATGGTGGGATTGAATTCGTTCTCTGGAGGCAGGTAAGCATTGAGAACCACTTCATGCTCGCCAATCCATCTCTCGAGCCTCTCTCCGGTCAGGTCGAGAGCTAGCTTTGTTTCGATAGCCTTTCCGTCAGGAATGACCGCAACAGAA
>DUWJ01000216.1 GCA_012842765.1 Bacillota bacterium
ATGTCACTGGTCTTTGGATTCTTCGATGGACTGGGGCTGAGCTTGCAGGGAACGATGATTCCGCCACAGTTCACTCAGATGGTTCCCTATGTCGTGACCATCGTGGCGCTCTATTTTTACTCGAGAGAGAAGGGTACTGCCAAGGGTGAACCAGAGCAATCGAAGGCGAGCCTTTCATGACGTGGAGGGCGAGGTTAATGAGGTAATCAGCCTCGAAGACGCAAATTGGCTGGCAGTTGCGCGGCCGAGAATTCCATGCTAATCTTAATCGAGCCTGCTATCAATATGAGGGGGGGAATTTGCATTGAAGAAATCAGGTAATGTTACCTTGATTGTAGTTCTTGCGATCGTGGCCGTGCTCGGGATCGGATTTGTGAGCGTGTCAAACTCGATCGTCAGGGCGGAGGAAGAGGTAAACGCATCCTGGGCTGAAGTCCAAAATCAGCTTCAGCGTCGTTATGACCTTATTCCGAATCTTGTGGAAACGGTAAAAGGTTATGCTGCACATGAAGAAGAGGTATTTACGGCAATAGCTGATGCCAGGGCGAAGCTGGGCGGAGCTCAGTCAGTCACAGAAACCGCTGAGGCTGTGAATGCCATGGAAGGGGCGCTTTCCAGGCTTCTTGTGGTGGTAGAGAACTACCCAGAGCTCAAAGCGGATGCTTCCTTCAGAGACCTCACATACGAGCTCGCCGGCACCGAAAACAGAATAGCCGTTGCTAGACAGCGGTACAATACCTCCGTCCAGTCATACAACGTGAAAATCCGCACTTTCCCCAACTCGATAGTTGCAGGAATGCGCGGCGCTGTGCCCAAGGATATGTTCGAAGCCCAGGCTGGTGCGTTGGTTGCTCCAGAGGTCAAGTTCTAAGGATGTGCGGGGATGACCCAGACGGGAACAGATCGGAGCGAAGGATGCAAATGACAACACTGAGAAGGCTTACGGCGTGTAACAACAGATTCGGCCGATCGATGAACACATCCCAGGTGAGGCCATGGGCGGCAATTGTTTGCGTCTTTGCCATGATACTGGCTTGCTCCATTCCTGTGTGCGGGCAGCCAAAGGTTCCTGCAAAACCGGTGCCGCCGCGGCTCATGAATGACTTGGCCGGGATGCTTACGTCTTCGGAAGTGGATGATATCGAGGAAAGACTCGTGGCGCTGAACAGAGCCAACGGGGTGCAATTTGCAGTTGTTATCGTTCCAGATATGGGAGGCTACTCGATAGAAGAATACTCGGTTGAACTCTTTCAGAAATGGGGAATAGGAGAGGCAAAAGAGGACAACGGCCTGCTTTTGCTAATAGCAGAGGACGAGGGAAGGCTTAAGTTCGAGACAGGTTATGGCCTCGAAGGCGATCTGCCTGACTCGTTCTTGGGCCGCGTGATCGACGAGAACCTTGTTCCTCATTTTGTGGAAGGCGATCCCGCGGCAGGCATCGTGGAGGCAATCAACACGATCGCTCTCAGGCTTACTGGCGAAGAAATGGAACCTGCTGAGGAAGAGAGCAAAGGGCTTTCTCCTGATGCGCTGGCGGCGATAGTCTTCTTTGCCATTGTAATCGCATTTGTGATTGCGAAGTCCAGCGCACGCAAGAACCGCAGTAAGCGACCGCCCAGATCCGGTGGTGGCGTGTATCGGCCTCCTTCTACTCCTAGACCCTTCTCTGGTGGAGGATGGAAGGGACCGTCTGGAGGTTCTGGAGGTAGTTCCTCCGGAGGCGGATTCGGCGGGTTCGGAGGAGGCAAATCGGGCGGCGGAGGCGCCAGCGGGGGATGGAAATAGCGCAACGGCGTCAAA
>DUWJ01000217.1 GCA_012842765.1 Bacillota bacterium
GGAATATCATGACTCTGAAGTGGAATAGCACCCAATTCCGCGATCATGATGGCAACTACAAGATCGAAAGGGGATATATTCCCTATCTCGCGTTTCCCCATCAGACGCATGGATGCGAGAACGAAGAAGTAGACCGTAAGTGATCGGACTATCGCGTGAAACATCTTAGCCTCCACAAAAAAAAGACTCGCGCACAGCGCATACATTAGTATGCCCATACGCGAATTCGAGGTATTCCGGACATCTCTTCCCAGCAAAACGCTCAGACCGGAAACATGTGCCGCTTGTGTGAACCAAGCCATACAAGAAGTTCCTCGCACGTCATGGCATTGAGCACGTCCTGGCGTTCAAGCCAGGCGCGTCTGCCTACCCAAACGCCGTATCTGATGTTCTCCAGCTCTTCCGGAGAATGCGAGTCGGTGTTGATGGAAATCATCACTCCTCGGTCTCGCGCCATGCGGGCATGCTCGTCTCGGAGATCGAGCCGGTCTGGATATGAGTTGATCTCCAACGCAGTCCCGGTAGCTGCAGCTTCTCGTATCACGGCTTCTATGTCCACCTCATAACCTGGCCTGCGTCCAAGAAGCCGCCCTGTTGGGTGCGCCAGTATGTCGACATTGGGATTGCGCATGGCCTCGATGATTCTCCTCGTCATCGTATCGCGATCCTGCTGAAATCCGCTGTGAACAGATGCGATGACGACATCTAACTTGGAAAGAAGCTCATCTGAATAGTCGAGCCGCCCTTCCTTTAGTATGTCGACTTCTGCTCCAGAAAGAATCCTGATCCCATCAATCTTGGCATCAACTCTGCGCACCGCCTCAATGTGTTCTGCCAGCCTATCCTCTGATAGGCCGCGGGCGATGCCCAAAGATCGGGAATGGTCAGTGATTGCAATGTACTCATGCCCTATGTCCCGAGCAGCTCTTGCCATTTCCTCTATCGAAGCTACGCCGTCGCTCCAGTTGGTATGGATGTGAAGATCTCCGCGAATCGCGCCTTCGTCAATGAGATCCGGAAGCCTTCCCTCGAGTGCAGCCTCTATCTCACCCCAATCCTCCCGAAGCTCCGGAGGGATGTAGTCCATGCCCAAGATAGCATAAAGCTCCTCCTCACTGCCCACGGGGATCATCTCCCCCGTGTCATCGCGGCGCACTCCATACTCGCTTATCTTTAGGCCATGTCTGCCGGCGATTCTTCTAAGCTTTACGTGATGCGCTCTTGATCCTGTTATGTGATGAAAGCCTGTCCAGTATGACTCAGGGGCAACAACCCGTATCTCACATCTAATACCAGAAACCGCAATCGCCTCAGCTTTGAAAGGCCCCATCGCGGTTATCTCCCTCAGCATGTCGCTGGCGGAGAAGGCCTCCATAACGAGATCTCCGGCTCGAGTCGACGCGATAAGGTCGATGTCACCTACGGTATCGCGCCTTCGCCGCAAGCTGCCGCCGATGCCAACTCGCTCAACTCCTTCGACCGCGCCAAGCATGGCTTCGAAATCATGGGCAATCGGCAATACCTTGTATAGAGGTCTTCGTGCCTCAGTAGATTTCATGTTCTCTATTGCCCTTATTATCTTATCCTCCGTCTTCTCGCCAAACCCTGGCAAATCCCGAATCTTCCCCGCCCGCGCAGCCGCCAGCAGACTGGCCTCGTCCTCCACTCCCAGGGACTCATAGAGCTTCCACGCAGTCTTCGGACCAATACC
Organism: Bacillota bacterium; assembly: GCA_012842765.1. Taxonomy (GTDB): domain Bacteria; phylum Bacillota; class DTU025; order DTU025; family DTU025; genus UBA10085. Next base: position 1,712 of record DUWJ01000217.1, read on the forward strand.
GGGCACCTCTATCAACGCCAATATAGCGGCGGGCACTTCGAGCCTGAGCTTCTCGAGATACTCAATTCTGCCGGTAGACTCCATCTCTTCCACCTTTGCCCGAAGAGCATCCCCAACCCCGGGTATGCTCCCAGGATCGCGCGCAAGGATCTCGGAGGCTGGCTCGTCCAATCCAGCGATAGCCTCGGCGGCTCGCCTGTACGCCCTTACCTTGAACGGATTATCCCCCATGATTTCGAGAAGATCTGCGATCTCGCTAAATGAAGCCGCCACCGCCAGGTTTAGCTGGTTCACCTTTCGCCCCCCCAGGTCCCGAAGGACGAAATTGCTCCGGCATGAACTTCTCAAACCCGTCCCATATGGAAGGCGCAACCTTGATTATCTTCATGGCAACCGGAGAAGACTCCACAGTCCTGGTAAGGCTGGGTATCCTCAACGAGACCAGGGCCACCAGCACAATGCTGATGATAAGACAGGACCTGAGGATTCTCAGCGCAGCGCCGCCAAAGCAGTTAAGCGCCGACACTCCCGAGGCGCTCACGGCCGATGACAATGCCTGCCCGATCAAATCGACCACTACTAAAGTGATTATGAGCAATGCCAAAAAGCCTACCATGTGAGCGCCGGGAGGCCGCAGTTTTGGAAACCATTTCTGCAGAAGACCGGAAGCGCCCTGCCAGCGGTTGGCCGCAACGAGGATTGCGATTATTATGCCCGCAATATCGAATAGTTGCCGCACAAATCCGCGACGATAGCCCACAACGAAGTCTGCAACGAGTATCACTATGAGGACTATGCTAAGCCAATCAAGAGACGAGACAGTCAAAAAGCCTCACCTCCGTATCTAAACCTGCTCCAACAGGTCAAGGAGATCAGAGTAGCGACGCTTTGACACAACGAGTTCTCCCATGAGATTGAGGGCAGAGAGCACAGCAACTTGCTGAGACGACAGCCTTGGATTGGCCTCCGCTATCGCTTTCATTCGCAAGTCAACTTCCTTAGCCAAGGATTCAATCTGTTCTGCCTCGGTATCCCCGCGTATCACGTATTCCTCACCCAAGATGACTGCGGACACCCGCACGCCTTCCTGATCTAATCCATCGGGACCTTGCTCCGTCAACATCAGCATCACCCTCCTGCATCCATGATGCGGCCCCTGACACCCCTCGGCAATCAGGTCCTATCACGTAGATTGTTTGCCAACAATATTGCAGATTCCTGCATTTTCTCGCACGCACATGTTTTATCTAAGGACTGCGCCCATCTCGTCCGTCAAAGCCTTCCTGACCTCCTCGTGCAGGCGGTTGACTTCTTCATCAGTGAGGGTGCGGTCCTGAGCGCGGTAGGTTACGGTAAAGGCGATGCTCCGCTTTCCCTCAGGCACAGGCAAGCCCTCGTAAACATCGAACAGCGTGACAGAGCGAACAAGCTCCCCCCCGGTCTTTTCGATAAGCTCAGCCACATCTGCAATGGAGACTGCGCGAGGCAACACCATTGCCACGTCACGCTCTATTGCCGGATACCTCGGCAATGGCTCGTATGACTTCGCTTCATCTACGGCTTCCAACATTCTTGCAAAGTCCAGCTCGAACATGTAGACGCGTCCGGCAACGCCGTACGCCTCTGAAACATCGGGATGGACCTCTCCGATAACGCCAAGTTCCCGATCTTCCCATACTATGGAAGCCGTCCGCCCAGGATGGAATGAAGGGCGCACCGTCTGAACATAGGTTGCTCCGTCCACGCCCATCCCTTCAAGAAGCGCCTCCAGCACTCCCTTTGCATCGTAGAAATCGTAGTCACGTTCACGAGTATGCCAGATACGCGGGGTATATGCACCGGCCATGCCGCATACAAGAACCTGTCTCTCGACGGCTGGATTCTCGCCTCTACGAAGCTCTTCTCCACGTTTGAGGCTTTGGGACGGAAAGTAAGTCTTGCCTAACTCGAATAGGCATACTCCCCTATTACCCCTGTTGATGTTGGTTCGAATAGCCACAAGCATTGACGGCAACATCGTAGTCCTCATGTACGACTGCTCTTCGACCATGGGGTTGTCAATGCGAATAGCATCGCGCAAAGGGTCGCCCTGCCCAACCCTGAGCATGTCAAGATCGGCCACAGACATGAATGGGATCGTAAGTGCCTCGCTCGCGCCTGCGCCCGTCAGGATCGTCTTCGCCTGCATGGCCTTTTTTTGCTCGTATGTGTATCCTCCGACGTGGGCTCCTGCAGGAACTGTCGTCGGAATCCTATCATAGCCCCACATTCGGGCGACCTCTTCCACGAGATCTATCTCTTCCTGAACGTCCCCTCTGAAAGTTGGAACTTCAACAACAAGCGAGCCTCCCTCGGACTTGGCCTTGTTCGCCCCGCTCTCGACACGTACAGAGAAACCCAAGCGACCCAGGGAATCCGCGACATCATCGGAGCTCACATCCACGCCGAGCCGCCTTGATATCCTGGCCGCATCCGTACTTATAACCCTAACAGCTGCCGTTGATGGATAGGCGTCCACAATTCCAGATGCAGCAACACCTGCCCCAATCGCCTCGAGCAGATGGCCAGCGCGATCCAGAGCCAAAGGAACCGTCTCCGGGTCCAACCCCTTTTCGTATCGTGATGATGCCTCAGTTCGAAGCTTCAGACTTCGAGAAGTCCTCCAGACACTCTGGCGAGCAAACGTAGCCGATTCCAACAAGACAGTGCATGTATCCTCGGTAATCTCCGTGGAAAGCCCGCCCATCACGCCCGCCACAGCCAGGGCTGAGCCTGGATCTGCAATAACGAGCATCTCCGGGTCAAGCCTGCGTTCTTCGCCATCGAGTGTAACAATGACCTCGCCGGAACGGGCGCGCCTGACTATGACGGCATGCTCCGACATGCGATCGTAATCGAACGCATGGAGAGGTTGATTCACCTCTAACATGACGTAGTTCGTCACATCCACCACGTTGTTGATCGGTCTCACGCCTGCAGCTGACAGCCGAACCTGCATCCAGATTGGAGACTGGCCTATAGAAACCTTCTGTATTACCCGGGCTCCGTACCGAGAGCACAGGTCATGGGCATCAATCTTCACGCTGATAAGTTCTTCTGCCCGCTCACTGCCTTCTTTTAGTGCGGTGTTGGGCATCTTGAGGGTTGCACCTGTAATAGCAGCAACCTCGCGCGCGATCCCGATCATGCAGAGGCAGTCAGGCCTGTTCGGCGTTATCTCCAGTTCTATCACAGTGTCAGCCAATCCCAGAGCAGAGACTACGTCGTCCCCGGGTTTGATATCGTCGGGCAAGCGCAGAATGCCTGATCCATCAGAAGAAATCCCAAGTTCCTTGGCTGAACAGAGCATTCCCTCCGACCTAACTCCGGAAAAATCTACCTCACCTATCTCCGTTCCATCGGCGATCGTCCCGCCCGCCAAGACCACTGGAACAATGTCACCCCTGCCAATATTCGCAGCGGCCGTTACCAGAGTTCTCCGCGCCTGGCGCGGGCCCAAGTCTACAGTAGCCACGCGAAGACGGCCGACACTCTCATGCGGGCTTACAGAAACTATTTTCCCTGCAACAATACGATTGAGCCTATCCCCGATATCTGTTACAGTCTCCACTTTGGTCCCGCTCATTGTCAGCCTATCTGCAAGCTCATCGATACAAAGATCTATATCGACATAATCGGAAAGCCATTTAAGTGGCACAAGCACTTATTCTCACCCCTCTTCAACCAGTTCAAAACTGCGACAAGAACCTCAGGTCATTCTCGTACAACAGCCTCAGATCGTCTATGCCATGTTTTAGCATCACGAGTCTCTCCACTCCCATGCCGAAGGCATATCCGGTAAGCTCATCCGGATCATACCCTACCGCGCGAAGCACGTTAGGGTGGACCAGACCGCAGCCGAGCACTTCAATCCAGCCTTCCTGTTTGCATACCCTGCAGCCGGCACCCCCGCAAATAGCGCATGAGATATCCATTTCAGCTGAAGGCTCTGTAAATGGGAAATAATGCGGCCTGAACCTGACCTTCCTTTCTTCGCCGTAAAACTTGCGTGCAAACATGGCAAGCGTGCCTTTGAGATCCGTAAATGTTATGTCATGATCGACTAGAAGGCCCTCTATCTGGTGAAAAACAGGAGAGTGTGTTGCATCCACCTGATCCCGCCTGTATACTCTCCCGGGAACAACCACTTTCACCGGAGGCTCGCGTTTTTCCATCTCCCTAACCTGCATAGGCGAGGTTTGAGTTCTAAGCAATACTGTATCATTGACGTAGAACGTGTCCTGTACATCGCGGGCTGGATGATATTGGGGGGTGTTCAATGCCTCAAAGTTGTAGTAGTCAGTCTCAACCTCAGGCCCTTCAACAACCGCAAACCCCATTTCAACGAAGATCTCGGTAATATCCATTATTCCTCGGGTAAGAGGATGAATCTTCCCGATGCGGGGCGCCCTGCCCGGCATCGTCACATCTATTCTCTCCAGCTCAAGTCTTGCCGCCTTTTCCGCAGCCACAAGCACGCGGGCCCTCTCATCCAGTTCCTTCTCTATTGTTTCGCGCGCAGAATTGACCAAAGCTCCGAACTTCGGCCTGTCTTCAGGATCAACAGATTTCATCTGGCGCAAGAGAGTAGTCAGTTCGCCCTTACGCCCGAGGAGCCTGACCCGCGCCTCCTCTAAGGCAGCAGTCGTGTGCGCATTTTCTATCGCAGACAGCGCTCTTTCAACCACTGCTTCCACTTTGTCATTCATTTCCTTCATCACTCTCCTCCATCCCTCCCGCCCGGCTATGCGGGCTACCGGCATTTTCCACAAGCTGCATGCCTGAACACACAGCTTCATCTATCTTCTCGTCCAAGTCGCCGTGGACTTTGCCAAGGCTGTAATGTGCGAGGAACTCCAGTGTTCCTCCTGATCCCAGTACAGGCGACGCCATGACCCCACGGGCAAACCAGCCGATCCCCTCTCCAGCACGCAATCCCCTCTCTACAGCAGCTCTGTATTGATCCCGTGTGAGATCAGGTCCTGAAGCAGCTACCTCGAACAGAGGCTTTATTAGAGCAATGATCTCCGGTTCGGCCCCAGGCACCGAGGGCGCAAGTAGTCTGGCCACAGTCGGAATTGCAACCGACAGCGATAGATATGAAAGATCGATAACCCCCATGTCTGGTACCGGGTCGAGCTGCCCAAGCACAATATCCCCTATATTGGTCCTCTCCATATTGACGACGCGCGGATCCTGGCGAAGCTTTCCCGTGAGCTGACCGTAACCTACATCGACAGCGTAAACGCGCGCAGCGCCCCTGGAAAGAAGGCAATCTGTAAAACCGCCGGTGGAAGCGCCTGCGTCCAAGATTATCCTTCCGCTGACATCAACTCCAAAGGCGTCGAGAGCGGCTGACAGCTTGAGCCCGCCCCTGCTTGCGAAAGGTATGTTCCTGCCCCTCATCCTTATAGTAGCCTCGGGCCTTATCAACGTTCCAGGCTTGTCTTCCCGGATGTCATCAACGATAACGTCTCCCGACATTATCCATGCCCTTGCGCTCTTCAAATCCTCTACGAGGCCCCGCTCGACCAGCAAGGCATCGAGCCTCACTTTCTTCGCCCGCTTATGTGTCACCCTCAGCCCGCCTCCGAAAAGTTCTGCATATAGAAAAAAGCCCACGACTGTGCGCATGGGACGCAAGTCGTGGACTACGTGGTACCACCCATCTTCGCCGTTAGGCCTCTTCATCAGGCACACTTCATGCCCTGCCCCTGTAACGGGAGGCCCCCGTCTACACCTACCAGAACGCCACTGGGGACAAGAACATGAACCTTCTCATGGTTGGCGTCTTTCAGCGTGCGGTTCGGGAGCGAATTCGCGATGGGGCCTTACCCGGGGCGCTTGCAGTCACGGCACACCCTCCCTGTCTGGGCAACTCCCAACCTACTACTCTCCGTCATCACCTTTATGGACCCATTATCACTTTTCAACGAATGGTCGGGGCGACAGGATTTGAACCTGCGACATCATGGTCCCAAACCATGCGCTCTACCAAACTGAGCTACGCCCCGAACAATACGAGTCTACCATACGCCCAGGCGCGCGTCAAATACCCAATGCCTCTTGTACCATAGGGATTGACCTGGCAAGGGCCCGTGCACGATGGGATATTCGATTCTTAGTTTCCGGGTCGATTTCAGCGAAGGTCAGCCCCAGTTCCGGGACGAGAAACACAGGATCATAACCGAATCCGCCATTCCCCCGGGGAACTCTGGTTATGA
>DUWJ01000218.1 GCA_012842765.1 Bacillota bacterium
GATTTTCTCACAATGCGATATGCGTTTCAGTACATTGAGTCAACCGGCCGGATGGGCTGTCCTGTGACCCTGGCGCTTCCTGCAGTAGATGCCGAGTGGTTCTTGCGGGAGATCATTGGGGAGGATTATAAGCCGCTCTTCCGCATCGTCCCCATAGAACATGGAAGCCGTCTGGAGATAGGCGGCAGAGTGCGCGGCGGGGATTGCGGGCTGGTCCTGGACTTTCGGTTGATGAGCCACGCCATCCCTAGCTTTGGGACGATCGTGTATGCAAGCCAACCTGAGCATGGGTCTCGGGCGCCGCTTGCCTACACGTCAGACACCGGACTCTGCGAGTCTTTGGAGGAAATGGCTGCGAGCTCGCATACACTATTGGTTGAGGCATCTATGCAGGAAGGCGACGCACAGCGGAGTTCTGCAGGCCATCTTGCCGCTGCGGAAGCCGGCAGAATTGCTTCGGAACATGGAGTCGCCCGAGTGCTTCTCACGCATTTGCACCCCGCCAAGCTGCTCGAAAGGTCGGTTTGCGAGGCAAGCGAAGCCTATGGAGGGCAGGTAGAGATTGCTGCCATGGGGAAGACTTATGTCTTAAGAGAGCAGCTTGCTGAGGAAATGGAGGATGAGAATGAGGTTTGATGGAAGAACGCCGGAACAGATGCGTCCATTTAAGATAACAAGGCATTACATAAAGCACGCGCCCGGCTCGGTCTTGGTGGAGATGGGCGATACACGGGTGCTGTGTGCCGCGACATATGAGGAGAGGCCGCCGATGCATGTGAAGGGTTCGGGTCGCGGCTGGGTTACTGCGGAGTATGCGATGCTTCCGCGGGCGACGATTGACCGAACGCCAAGGGAGAGGAATACCGGAAGAATTGCCGGGCGTACGCAGGAGATACAGAGGTTGATAGGGAGATCCCTGAGATCCGTGGTTGATATGGCGTCTTTGGGCGAATGCACCATTTGGATTGACTGCGATGTGATTCAGGCAGATGGCGGCACGAGGACGGCTTCTATCACTGGAGCCTATGTTGCCTTGGTGGACCTCCTGGACTCGATGGATCAGTGGAAAGGGAAGCCGCTCCCAGTATCCGATTTTCTGTCAGCCATAAGTGTCGGCATTGTGGATGGCCAGTTGATGCTCGACCTGTGCTATGTTGAGGACTCGCATGCTTCGGTCGACATGAACGTAGTAATGACCGAGGGAGGAAAGTTTGTAGAAGTCCAGGGGACAGCCGAAGGGGAGCCCTTCGCACGCGAGTCGCTCGACTCAATGCTGGAATTGGCTGAGAGTGGAATCCACGAACTTTGTGCGCATCAACGCCGTGCACTGGGCGAGCTAGCCGAGAGAGTCGGCATCAATGGTGAGAACAACAGATGAAACGGCTTGTGGTGGCCACGTCAAATCGTGGAAAGTTTGAGGAGATTGTACACATACTATCTGGCCTTGATATCTCTGTCGAGAGCCTGTCTGATTATCCAGGTATGGTACAAGCGGAGGAAACAGGGGAGACGTTCCGTGAGAATGCGCTGGAGAAGGCTATTGCTGCAGCGAGGCATACTCATCAGGTAGCTTTGGCTGACGATTCTGGGCTTGTTGTGGATGCTTTGGGGGGTGCCCCCGGAGTGATGTCGGCGAGATATGCAGGCGCAGGTGCTTCCGATAGTGACAAATACAGGAAGCTGCTTTTGGCAATGGAAGGCGTGCCTGAGGGTGAGCGTACGGCGAGATTCGTATGCGTTGTGGCGATTGCAGCTCCAGATGGCCGAGCCTGGACAGCAGAAGGTATTGTGGAAGGC
>DUWJ01000219.1 GCA_012842765.1 Bacillota bacterium
CCTGCCTCCCGGATAGCCCGTTCAATTTCGCTGATAAGGGCAGAACGATTGGCCAAGCCTGTGAGCTGGTCATGGCTGGCGGTGCGGAGTTGTTCGGTCGCCTCGTTCTCAGCGTGCATTCGTGGCAGCGCTATGCCGAGTGTTCCTGTAAGGGCTAGCGCGAAGGCGATCACCGACCATCCCTTTGCAAGTGGCTTCGGGCAGTCTGCCGCGTCAACTTCGAGGGCCAGAGCAGCAACCACGGTGCCTGTGCGAGTGTCAATTACCGGGGCATACGCTGTGACCGATTTGCTGCGACCACTGGGGTACGGGCCTCTGACAATTGGATGTCCGGCAAAAATCAGGGCTACCTCCTTCGGAGAGGCTTTACCAATTACATCGCCTGGATTAGGCAGAGTATTCCCGGAATCCGGTTGAGCAGATGCGCCGCTAATGAACCTGATTCTTTGGCCGTCTCCGTCTAGGCTGACGATGTATGCAGCCGTGAGGCTTGGGTGCGTTTGGCTGGAGGATGAAACCCCATTGGAGCATGGCCGGAGAAGATGATCAAATGCTTCTTCCGGATTGGAAAGAATGACAGGATCCATCAAGGCGGCAGCAGTTGTTGCACGAGATAGAAGGCTGTCTTTGACTTCACGGCACAGATGATTCGCTCTGACAATAATGGCCGACAGGATGATTGAGGACAACAACATTGCCCAAAAAGTGCACTGAACCCAGTTAAGGGAAGGATCCGGTGATGATGATGAGTTGATATTGCCAAAGGTTTTTTGCGATCGTGGCAAGATCACGGGCTAAGCCTCCTCAAGAGTAAGCTATTATGCCCCGCGAACGTTGGAGCAGAGTAGGGCGTGTTGTTCCACGTTAGCTTTCGACGAACTGTTTGAAAAACCTCCAAGGTATGGCGCAAATATCATCCGGGTGGTATTTGAAGTTATGGGAGGACATGGGTGAAAAGAGAGGAAAGTACTGAGCGTAGACCGACCAGTCCGCGTGGTTGCTCTTGCGCGAGCGTGGCGTGTGCTCGAGGCCTTTGACGTAGCAATCCTTCAATATGTCTATCGCTAGCTCGCATGCTGTGCTCAGGACAATATGAGAGGAGGATTGAAAATGTGTAGACAGCGGCGATTTGCACTTGGTGTTGTGATGATACTGATGACGGCAGGAATGTCTGGTTGCCTGAAGAGTCAGCGGGCTGAGGCCGGCATTGGAGCTATGTCCGTGCATGCCTCCATAAGATCGGTTCCATCGACTGCCTGTCCGCCCAGAGTGATCGCACTCAGGCTGACCATGGGTGGGCTTGAGATCAGGGAGGAGTTTCCCATTGTAAACAACTCAGCGTCACGCCTTATCCAGTCTCTTGCGGCTGGCGTGTGGAGTGTCGATGCGGCTGCTGTGGACGGGGAGGGTGACACGATCTATGAGGGGAAGGCTAAGGCTGAGGTGAGGCGGGACACTGTTGTTCCACTTAAGGTGACCCTGAACCCAGTGCCGGGAAGAGTGAGGTTTGAAGCGTCACCAGAAGGGCTGCCTGAGTCCGAGTCCATAGATGCCGCGGAGTTTTGGGTGTACCACGCAGGAGGCACGTCAGCATATCGTTCCTACAAGGATATTCGGCGTTCGGGCGGGCTGTTTACAGTGGAAGACACAGGTTATGTTCCCCGATCATATGACATGCGAGTGGTATTCCTCAGGGAAGATGGATCTGCCCTCTACGAAAGCGACTACATAGGCATTGGTGTATGTCCGGGGAAGAGAACAACAGTCAGTTGGACGCCGGGGTTCGGGAGCCTTGAGGTGGAAATCGGCTTTCAGCCCTATCCAATATCTCCTAAGGATGTTGCCGTTAGCATAGAGGACACCTCTGCCACGGTTTCGTGGACTCCAGCAGAAGAGAGCATGGTCGACCACTACAGGGTCTACTGGCGTTATTCCACTCAGGAGCGGTACATTACGTCCAGATCTGTCGTGGTTGAAGCGCCGGCATCATCGGCCGCAGTGTCGCTCTCTTCGCGTCAACGCGGCTCAAAAGTGAGGTTCGTAGTTGTTGCGCGGGATGCGCAAGGGCAGGAGAGCCTCCGAAGCGATGAGGCGGTTGCGGAATACAGGTGATGGTATCGGTAACAAGGCCGCCCGCATGGCGGGCGGCGCACCTATACTCTCGTTTATTTCTCGAGCTCTTTCAGAGCTGCAGCACTGATTTGGCTATGCTGAAGTAGATCAGCAGGCCGAAAGCGTCCACGATCGTGGTTATCAGCGGCGCCGACATCACTGCCGGGTCCACCTTGAGGGATGTAGCTATTATCGGCAGAAGTGCGCCTATCACGGTGCTCAGAACGACTATTGCTAGCACCGCCAGGCAAACGATAATGCCAATATCCGATGAGCCTCCAACCCGCCAAGCCCGAAAGAATCCTACGCCAGCCATGACTAC
>DUWJ01000220.1 GCA_012842765.1 Bacillota bacterium
GCCGGTCGGCGTCGAAAGCCTGCAGGTTGGGCATGACGGCGCCTGACATCGTCAATGTTTCCGAAGCAATCATCGATGAATCATTCGCCCCCGACAGGAGTAGGATTTACTCAGTCTTATCGTGTAGGGGGCGTATCACATGCGCCGAGAAGGATATACTCGCATTCGACAGCCTGATGCATCAGGTTCACGGCCCGGGCTAGCATCTTTGCGCCACCCACGTCGATTGTCCTTCCAATCCTTGCCGGACATAAGCGTTCACAGGGTTCTGATGGCGGCTATTCTGTTCTTCATATGCGGTCTCGTCCTCTCCCTAGGGAGCATAGCGGAGCCGACTCAAACAGGAAACAGCTGGTTTCTACCAACAGGAAGCAGTCCGTCAGCGCCGGTAGGACCTGTTCTCAGCCTTGATATTGACATAACCAACGATCCAGGGGAGGAGGTGGCCACATCCCATTGGACCTCGCCGGTGGAAGGCTATCTGGAACTCCATGGCAAGGCGGGAACAGGAGGCCAGGGCGGCTACAAGCTTCTGGCGCGGGTGGATGCCGGCCCCGTAGTTGGACTTGAGAAGATCGTGTTGGACTGTGGTTACGAATCGTCTCCGAGTCAAGAGAGCCATAGGACATCCGATTCGAAGCCAGAGCGCGCGTCTGAGTCCGAGCGAACGACTAGTGATTCCATGTGTGCGACTCTCATCCTTGTCCAGGCCAACTATGACCAGAGTGTGGGCGCAATGAGCAAGACAACGGTATCAACTGCCTATGCCTGGAATGGGCGGACGCTGGTGGAAGTGTGGTCGGCGACCACCTTCTCCGAGGCCGTATGGAACTTGTCCTGGGGAGCGGTCGGAAATGTGAAGGCCAACTCCTGGCGATGGGGCGTGGCAAGGGAGAGGGCGCTTCGCGACTTTACCAGTTCGGGGGGGATTCCTGCCACGGCGGCGAAAGGGTTCGACCTTGGCCCCGGCAATTGGGTTCGTCTGGCTAGCTCTTCCACTGTGCAGTTTTCGGGTGGCCCGGTCCCCTCGGTTGTTATGGAGTCGCTTCACGAATACCATTCCTACAGTGAGAAAGATGACGCGTTCAAGCTCATAAGCTCCCGCAAGGTCACTCAAACATTCTGTTGGAGCGACAGATGGAAAACGTTCGTTCTTGGAGAGGGTACTATCGGAAGGGAAGGGGCCATTGGCATGGAATACCCCGGCGCCGACGATGGCCTCAGGATTGATCCCGGCACCGACGTTGCAATTTTGGAGTCCGAACGCAAGTGTGTGGAGGGACTTGTGTTCGGCCCGCCGTTTCTTCTACGCGTCAAACTCCCTAACGGGAAGCGCTGTTTTGTCAGCGAGGACAGCGTGCTCACATCTGCCGTTGAGTCCATGGTATAATATAATCCAAGCGAATGGTTGTTTGCCAGTTATGGCTTTAGGGAATCCTGGCCGTACTGGCATAACACCGCTATATTCCCCCCCATGCGTGTGGGGGATAGGGGATCATTATGGCAACTTGCAAGTTGCAGAAAGAAAATGGGGAGTTGATCTGATGCCTGCAACCATCATAGACGGCAAAGCCGTTGCCGCATCGATTAGGGAGGATGCCGCTGCGAGGGCTGCTGAATATCGTGAGAAGTTCGGACGCGCTCCGGGGCTTGCAGTCGTGATCGTTGGAGATGACCCAGCATCCCGTGTTTATGTGAACAACAAGAAGAAAGCCTGTGCAGGCTGTGACATCTACTCTGAGGAACATGCCTTGCCGGCAACAACTACAGAGGACGAGTTGCTCGATTTGGTTAGAAGGTTAAATGCTGATCCGAAGATTGACGGGGTGCTAGTGCAGCTTCCTCTTCCAAACCACATTTCCGAGGACAAGGTCATTGAAGCGATTTCCCCCTCAAAGGATGTCGACGGCTTCCATCCGATCAATGTGGGCAGCCTGATGGTGGGCAAGCCTGCGCTTCGCCCGTGCACTCCTGCGGGGATAATGGAGCTTATCCATCGCACCGGCATAGAATTGAAGGGCAAGCGCGCTGTGGTTGTTGGAAGGAGCAACATAGTGGGCAAGCCGGTTTCGATAATGCTCCTTGCCGAACACGCCACCGTTACGATTTGTCATTCCCGAACTGAGGACTTGCCTTCTGTATGTAGGGAAGCTGATGTTCTGGTGGTGGCAGTAGGACGTCCGAAGATGGTTAAGGGAGACTGGATCAAACCGGGCGCTGTGGTCATAGATGTCGGAACCAACAGGGTTGGCGGAAAGAAGCTCGTGGGCGATGTCGATTTTGATGAGGCGGTTGAAGTGGCCGGAGCTATCACTCCTGTGCCGGGCGGTGTGGGCCCGATGACCATAGCGATGCTGATGAAAAACTGTGTGGAGGCCGCGTTTGCTGCAAGGAGCTGATCAGACGGTGTCTTCCGGAGAATACGATGCAATGATCATCGGAGCGGGCCCTGCAGGGCTTTCTGCTGCGGTCAATGCCTGTGTGCGTAAGAAGTCGGTGGCGGTAATATCGCGAAGGCTCACGAGCCCCAGTCTCGAGAAGGCGCCTTGGATCGAAAACTACCTTGGGGTAGAGCGAATCTCCGGGCGCGAGCTTTCCGCTCGTTTCGTGAATCATGCGCGCGCTGCCGGGGCCGAGCTGATCGAATCGGACATCACGGGCGTGTTCAACCTCGGTGATTCCTTTGTGGCTTTAGGTTCTGACGGCGAGTTTAGCGCCAAGGCGGTCGTGATAGCTACAGGCTCAGTCCAGGAGGCATCTATTCCCGGGGAATCGGAGCTTTTAGGAATGGGCGTGAGCTACTGCGCAACATGCGATGGACCCCTTTATCGTGGGAAGAAGGTCGTTGTTCTTGGCTATACTGAGCATGCTATAGAGGAAGCCAACTTTCTTGCCCAGATCTGCTCTGAGGTTACATATGTGATGGCGCGCAGCGTGGAACCTGGAGACGGGCCGGCTATTGCCGAAGGCATTCGCGTTGTGAGGAAGAGAGTGCTCGGCATCCGCGGCGAGGACAAGGTGGAAGAAGTCGAGCTAGACGGCGAGGCTATTCCTGCAGACGGTGTTTTTGTGATCAGGGATTCGATTCCAGTGGAAAGGCTCTTGGAAGGCGTCCGCGTCGCTGATGGCGCGATAGTGGTTGACCGCGACATGGCTACGAATGTGCCTGGGGTGTATGCGGCAGGCGATTGTACGGGTAGGCCTTACCAGATTGCGAAGGCTGTGGGAGAGGGTCTTGTAGCAGGGCTTTCCGCTGCGAGACATGTTGATCGGATGGCGGCCAAGCATCTCCC
>DUWJ01000221.1 GCA_012842765.1 Bacillota bacterium
CCTGCCTCCCGGATAGCCCGTTCAATTTCGCTGATAAGGGCAGAACGATTGGCCAAGCCTGTGAGCTGGTCATGGCTGGCGGTGCGGAGTTGTTCGGTCGCCTCGTTCTCAGCGTGCATTCGTGGCAGCGCTATGCCGAGTATTCCTGTAAGGGCTAGCGCGAAGGCGATCACCGACCATCCCTTTGCAAGTGGCTTCGGGCAGTCTGCTGCGTCAACTTCGAGGGCCAGAGCAGCAACCACGGTGCCTGTGCGAGTGTCAATTACCGGGGCATACGCTGTGACCGATTTGCTGCGACCACTGGGGTACGGGCCTCTGACAATTGGATGCCCGGCAAAAATCAGAGCTACCTCTTCCGGAGATGCTCTGCCAATTACATCGCCGGGATTAGGCAGAGTATTGCCGGAACCCGGTTGAGCGGATGCGCCGCTAATGAACCTGATTCTCTGGCCGTCTAGGCTGACGATGTATGCAGCGGTGAGGCTTGGGCGTGTTTGGTTGGGGGATGCAACCCCGTTGGAGCACGGCCGGAGAAGAAGACTAAACGCTTCTTCCGAATTGGAAAGAATGGCAGGATCTATCAAGGCGGCAGCGGTTGTTGCACGAGATAGAAGGTTGTTTTTGACTTCACGACACAGATGATTCGCTCTGACAATAATGGCCGACAGGATGATTGAGGACAATAACATTGCCCAAAAAGTGCACTGGACCCAGTCGGTGGAAGACTCCGGCGATGATGAGCTTATATTGCCAAAGGGTTTTCGCGATCGTGACAAGATCAAGGGCTAAGCCCCCTCAAGAGTAAGCTATTGTGCCAGCGAACGTTGGAGCAGAGAAATGGCGTGTTATTCCACGTTAACTTTCGACGAACTGGTTGAAAAACCTCCAAGGTATGGCTCAAATATCATCCGGGTGGTATTTGCAGCTATGGAAGGACATGGGTCGAAAGAAAGGAAAGTACTGAGCGTAGACCGACCAGTCCGCGTGGTCGCTCTTGCGCGAGCGTGGCGTGTGGTCGAGGCCTTTGACGCAGCAATCCTTCAATATGTCTATTGCTAGCTCGCATGCTGCGCTCAGAACAATATGAGAGGAGGGTTGAAGATGTGTAGACAGCGGCGATTTGCACTTGGTGTTGTGATGATACTGATGGCGGCAGGAATGTCTGGTTGCCTGAAGAGTCAGCGGGCTGAGGCCGGCATTGGAGCTATGTCCGTGCATGCCTCCATAAGATCGGTTCCATCGACTGCCTGTCCGCCCAGAGTGATCGCCCTCAGGCTGACCATGGGTGGGTTTGAGATCAGGGAAGAGGTTCCCATTGTGAACCACTCAGCATCAAGCCTTATCCAGTCTCTTGCGGCCGGCGTGTGGAATGTTGATGCGGCTGCTGTGGATGGGGAGGGTGACACGATCTATGAGGGGAAGGCTAAGGCTGAGGTGAGGCGGGACACTGTTGTTCCACTTAAAATGACCCTGAACCCAGTGCCGGGCAGAGTGAGGTTTGAAGCATCAGCAGAAGGGTTACCTGACTTCGAGTCCATAGATGCCGCGGAGTTCTGGGTGTACCATGCAGGAGGCACGTCAGCCTACCGTTCATACAAGGATGTTCAGCGTTCGGGCGGGCTGTTTACAGTGGAAGACACAGGTTACGTTCCTCGATCATATGACATGCGAGTGGTATTTCTCAGGGAAGATGGATCTGCCCTCTACGAAAGCGACTATATAGGCATTGGTGTATGTCCGGGGAAGAGAACAACAGTCAGTTGGACGCCGGGGTTCGGGAGCCTTGAGGTGGAAATCGGCTTTCAGCCCTATCCAATATCGCCTAAGGATGTTGCCGTTAGCATAGAGGACACCTCTGCCACGGTTTCGTGGACTCCAGTAGAAGAGAGCATGGTCGACCACTACAGGGTCTACTGGCGTTATTCCACTCAGGAGCGGTACATTACGTCCAGATCTGTCGTGGTTGAAGCGCCGGCATCATCGGCTGCAGTGTCGCTCTCTTCGCGTCAACGCGGCTCGGAAGTGAGGTTCGTAGTTGTTGCGCGAGATGCGCAAGGGCAGGAGAGCCTCCGAAGCGACGAGGCGGTTGCGGAATACAGGTGATGGTATCGTTAACAAGGCCGCCCGCATGGCGGGCGGCGCACCTATACTCTCGTTTGTTTCTCGAGCTCTTTCAGAGTTGCAGTACTGATTTGGCTATGCTGAAGTAGATCAGCAGGCCAAAAGCGTCCACGATCGTGGTTATCAGCGGCGCCGACATCACTGCCGGATCCACCTTGAGGGTTGTAGCTATTATCGGCAGAAGTGCGCCTATCACGGTGCTCAGAACGACTATTGCTAGCACCGCCAGGCAAACGATAATGCCAATATCCGATGAGCCTCCAACCCGCCAAGCCCGAAAGAATCCTACGCCAGCCATGACTAC
>DUWJ01000222.1 GCA_012842765.1 Bacillota bacterium
AAGTAAGCTAGAAGGTTAATGAAGCTCGCGTCTAGAATTAAGCGTCTAGCAGCATCCGCTGGGGCGGATAGCTAGGAGGAGAGAATGGTGGGCGGGAACGCTGTTGAAGAAGCGTTTAAGATGATGACTTATGGTGTGTACATAATAGGCACGGCGGCAGCGGGGAAGATCAATGGCATGACGGCTGCATGGGTCACGCGAGTATCGGTCGATCCCCCATTGCTGCTCGTAGCAATTTCAAAGGGCCATTACACTACAGAGCTGATCAGAGCATCGAGGGTTTTCTCAGTAAACTTGGTCAGCCCTCAGCAGGCCGAACTTGCCGCAAAGTGTGGTTCAGTCTCTGGCCGGATATGCAACAAGCTTGTTGACGAAGAGATAGAGTACGGCGAAACGGGCGCTCCGATACTGACCGAAGCTGCCGCGTGGCTCGATTGCGAGGAAATTGATGAGTTCGAATGCGGAGACCACATATGCTTCGTGGGCAGAGTTGTCGGCGCCGGCAAGAGATCGGAGCAGGCGCTGATGTACAGGAAAGGGAGTATGCAGCCGGTTCCTGCCCAAAACGATGCTTGAGGAAAGATTGATCGGGGAATAGGCCTTAAGAACAGGTATGAGCCGGAAGGGCCGATGGTCCGCCGCGGTCAGGCGACGGGATACGGTCACTTCCGGCTTTCCGTTGCGTTGTCGACCGATCTGCTTTCTACGTATTCGGCAGACCCTTAACGAAGGTCTGCAGGTGTTGATCGTAATGCCAATGGCGCCTTCGGGCATCTTCGTCTGTCTCGGTGAATATGAATACGAGTTGTCGTGAATCGTCGCAAATTCCGTCTCCGAGCCTTGCTGATGCATCAGCGATCGCTCTGTTCATGTTGTCGAGCAGATGCTGAGGTTCGTCCACCCTGTCCACGAAACCGGCGGGACGTAGGAGCACGTTGTAGGAGATCGCAACCTTAAACGGGTTTCTCGCGTCCATGAGCTTGATGAAGTCGTACACGATTTCTTCATGGGTCCACCCATACTCCATCGTCAGCTCTATCCCTATCTCGGGACTCTCGTAGTCTCCTATCGCGAAATCAATGAACCCTGCTGATCCATGTTCTTTCGGCCAGTATTCTGTTTCGCCTTCGCCATTTGTCAGCTGCCCGTACCGGCCATAGTCCAAGTGTGTCTGTTCCTTGTATGTGGGCCATTCAGGATGGAGTTGCACTGGTTGAATAGCCCCTGTCAGGTTGAGCAATCTGAAATCCCAATTGAGTATCGCAGAAAGGTAATGGCGAAGATAGTCCTCATTGAGCATGAGATACGGCCCGAGCGACGCGAAGTCGATGGTTCCCGCTATTGCCTTGATGCTGCTGACTACGTCGGCCGCGGTTATCGATGCCATTCATATCGCCCCCTGGCAGTAGTCTAAAACTCCTATGCATGGATGGGCGGTGGCGATGGGCATGCATGAGCCTGAACGCAACCGCCATGTTCCTGCTTCGAGTTCTTGTTGGTTCTTCGCCATCGAGTTCCATATACCTTCGTTCGCCAGGGTGAGCAGACCGCGCGATCCTACTCTGATTCCTGTTCGAGCTTCCACTCTCCGTTATGGTAGCTGTACCACAAAGCCCGCTTGTGCGAAGATTGGGCATCTGCTCCCCCTTCGGTCGAGAAAACGGGGAAGGATCTGACGACCTTGTTGTTGTCAACTGAATAGTCGTCGTGCCCTCTGTACCCAGCCTTCTGTGCTTCGGTCAGATCGGGGAATGGCTGCTCTCTCAATTCGGGCTCGTTCCATTCGTACACGTGCAAGGCCCCGCGCTTCTCTTCATCCGGGGACACACTCCATACCAGCACTTCGAACTTGTCATTGGAGTCGAGATCCGTAACCCACGATGTATAAACAGGGTCAGTCTCGAAGACCGTCGAGACGGTCTTCATTCCAGTGCGTGCCACAGTTATCTTGCCTTCTTCAGGAGCAGTCGTATCCTTTGCCTTGGCGACTGAGGACACAGTAATCCTGTACGGGCCAAATGTATCCTCCTTGGAATAACTCGCAGCAGGCTTTTTCTGAAAAATGCCTGTATCGGGGCAGCCTGCAGTAAGAAGGCTAAGACCTACAGCGAATAGTAGAAGCGTCACAATCCGTTTTCTCATTTCTGTTCCTCCCTTATGCATTTGGAATAGTGCACTCGCGGGCACAGCTATTATTCCCAAAAGTGGCACTTGCATAACCACAGTGAAGAAATTGTGAGGGAGGGGGAGGGAAGCCATGGGATCAGGATGAGCTGGCGGTTGATTGGGAGCATGAAGCTGACGTTACGTGTGTGGGTTTTGCCATGATGTCATCTTGGTCGAAACCCGATCGTCCCTCGGGCAGCAGAACCATGTTTGAACTCTGAAGCTGGTGCCGCTTCGCCGAGCTCCAGACTATTTCTGAAAGAAGATTGCCATGAGTTCGCATTTGGGTTTCACCTTGCACTTGGGGTCTGTTTATGCACCGGGTATTGCCATAAGGAGGCAGACTCCGTTTTGATGCTGTGGGACATGGCTAAAACTTGAACACTTGCAATTGAAAAAGATGTAAAAGCTAGACATGCCCCCCAAACATTTGCCCCGGAGCCCGGCAGAGAGAAGCTGGCTATATGATGATGGCGCTCTGGTCGCAGGTTTGCGCGGAGAAGCACCTGCACAGAGATAACAGACGAGGACTATCTATTCGCGCGCCAGCGCCTTGACTTCATCATACACCGCCTTCAGCGGAACCCCGTACTCCTTAGCAAGCTTCCTGCAATCCTCATACTCCGGCGCGACATTGACGAGTCTATCGCCGAATCGCGCCACTTTCACCCGTACGACTCCATACTCCGTAGAGACATTGATCCATTCGCGCTGGGTCGTCCGCCGTGAGACTTCTTGGATGCGCACGCCCAGGGTCGTAGTCTCCTCGAAAAGCGTAGTTGTCACAATATCCAGTGCAGCGCGGGGAGTGAGCACCGTAATGAGATGTCCGGGGCGTCCTTTCTTCATCAGCACGGGGGTTACGAACGCGTCAAGGGCGCCCCTTTTCAGCAGAAGATCCATCACGTGCTCGTAAAACTCCGGGTTCATGTCATCGATGTTGCATTCCACAGTGACCAGGTCGCATGCTGCGTCTCCATCCTCAGTGGAATAATGCTGCATCGTCTTGCCGATGAGCACCCGAAGCAGGTTGGGAATCTCAAAATCGTGCCGCCCGGCCCCGTATCCTATTCGCTCTATGCTTATCTCAGGTATGGGCCCGAAGGATTCCGCGAGGGTAGTGATGATTGCCGCGCCGGTTGGCGTGGCAAGCTCTCCTCGAACGCCGGTGGCGTACACCGGAACGTTGCGGAGCAGCT
>DUWJ01000223.1 GCA_012842765.1 Bacillota bacterium
TCAACCTGAACGTCCCTCCTGTTAGTGCGACCTGTGAGACTCCCTCCATCTGGGCTGCTATAAAGGGTGTGGGAGCTACCCAGTATTTCTTGCCAATCACGCTTCGTTTTTCCCGTCAAATACTGCGATTGGGCCACATGATACTGTCCCGACTAATCTACATCTCCAGATATCCGGATCAGGGCTGCACGAGAATGTTCGGCTACCTTTCGAAGCTACTCAGTCGTTGCTTGGACTGAATGCACCAGTTTTTTGCTCCGAGGACGTCTAGATTTCCGGGGTTGAGATGCCTCAGATTGCCGTGATCTCGATAGAATGTTACTCCCACAAAAGCAGCGCCCCTTAAGCGCGAACCCGTGAAGGGTAGAGGCTGTGCCTGCCTGTCACCGGAGTGCAGATTTCTTCTAAACTTCCCACATTCTCGGAAGGGCTTCTGAGCGTTTTGGCGAAACATTAAGGAAATGATTTGTCTACAGTATTGCTTTCGATAATGTCGATGATTGGAGGCCGTGGGATGGCTGAGCCTGTGTTGGAATTTGCTCAGGACATCGACCTCAAAGTTGTGACGCCACTCTTTCTCGGCAGTGCCACGCAAAGCAAGGCGGAGTTGCGCCCACCTTCCATCAAAGGAGTCATGAGATTTTGGCATCGGGCAACAGGGCCCGAAGGCCTGGAAACCGAGGCCGCTCTCTTCGGCAGTTCGGGGAAGGCGGCCTCCGGCCAAGCACCATTTCTGATCCGCATGGATACCGCTATGCTGAGCGGGCAGACCCTCGATCACGTGAAAGCGCCCCTGGCTTACTTGGGCTACGGCGCCATAAACAAGGGGCAGAGCCGCCCGTTTATCCCTCCTGGGACCGATATCAAGCTTAAACTCGTTTTCAAGCCTAGCGCCTCTTCAGATGTGAAAGACGGAGTGTTGCGTAGCCTTAGGCTGATGAACTACTTCGGCGGACTAGGGGCGCGTAGCCGCCGCGGCTGGGGTTCAGTTGTGTTTGCCGACGACTTGCCAACCGACTTCGATGACCTTGTGTCTCGCCTGCAAGATGAAGTAGCTGCGCTCAACATTCCTCAATCCCGAGAAGCTAGATATACATCTTTTAGTGGCGAATCGCGTGTAGTAACGCTGCCGGCAGGCAAATCATGGGAGGAGGCTCTAAGTACTGTTGGGCAGCAGATGATGATGCTCCGCAACCCCAAGACTAGTCCCCCTGATTATCCCTGGGCAATTCGGGATGTGCGTATGGTGTCGGGCTATGTAAAGAATGGCGCTGCCGAACAAGCCCCTTATAGGGCCATGTTCGGGCTGCCCCACAACTATTTCTTTGGCACAACGAAAGACAAAGTCAACATTGAGGGGGCCAATAAGGATTTCTCAAGGCGTGCAAGTCCCCTGTTCATCCACGTCCATCTCTTGCAGAACGGGCAGTACGCCGTTGTGTTGACATTCCTGCCTGCGCCATTGCTCCCTGCAGGACAGAAGATAAGCATGGGGACACAAAAGCAGCGGACGATTACAGTTTCTCTTCCAACTAGCTGGGGAGCTGTTGAAGGCTTCCTTGATCACATAGCTGGGCAGCCCGGAGCAAAGGAGGTGCTGATATAGCCGTGGAACCGATTGGCAGAGACAAGAATTCAGTATCTGCGTCGTGTGGGCTGGGGCATCAGCCACATCCGGAGCGGATTCTCGATTTCACCATCGCCCCCGTGCAGGGATTTGTCGGGCAGGCCAGGCGCACCAGGGATTTTTGGGCTGGCTCATACCTCATCTCCTATCTGACTGCCCATGCCATCAA
>DUWJ01000025.1 GCA_012842765.1 Bacillota bacterium
GGAAGCACTAGCATCCTACAACACCCCTTTCGTGGACGGAATCGAAGACGTGTCTCCTGCTGCCGCGGCCTGCCTCAATGCAAGAGCCACCGCCTTGAAGACAGATTCTATGATATGGTGCGTGTTCCACCCGTGGAGCAGATCTACATGCAATGTGAACTTCCCGTTACTTGCCAAAGCCCGCATGAACTCTTCCACCAGCTCTGTATCGAAATCGCCAACCTTCGCGCATGGCATGGGCACATTGAAATGAAGGAATGGACGCCCCGACAGATCCACGACGGCCATGCTCAAAGCGTCATCCATTGGCACAAGGGCGCTGCCAAAGCGCGCAATGCCTTGCTTGTCGCCTAGCGCTTCGCAGAATGCCTCGCCGATACAGATGCCCACATCTTCCACAAGATGGTGATAGTCGACTTCGATGTCTCCCGTGGCATGAAGATCCAAGCTAAACTGGGCATGAAATGCCAGCAGCCTGAGCATGTGATCAAAGAATCCGCAGCAAGTTGAGATGTTCGCCTGATGACGGCCAGAGCAGCCATGGTCTCTGGCAGCGTCGAGGATCAACCTCAGCTCGACTGATGTCTCCGATGTCTTGCGGTGCACTTCGGCCAGTCTCGGTTTGGGCATCCTACTCACCACCCTCAATCCTTTTTCCGTCGTCGTCACGAAGACCGGCGGACGTTTGGTTTGCTTCTGCCAACACCTTCTCCAAAGCCTCCAGGAATGCGTCGTCCTCTTCCTTTGTCCCACAGCTCACCCTCAGGCACCCGCGAAGCATGGGCTCATCGGGAAACACGCGAACAGATACGCCATACCGACGAAGAGCATCTCTGACCATCGTTGCATCTGGCATCGTTGTCCTAAACAGAATGAAATTCGTACAAGACGGGAAACAGGTCACTCCGTGAATTTCTCCAAGGCGGCCCAAAAGCCGCTCGCGCTCTTCGACAATGCGGACGACCGCTTCCCGGCAATAGTTGTCGTTTTCCAGAGCGGTCTGAGCAACAACCAAGGCAAGCGAGTCGAGGTTGAACGGCTGCCTGATCCGGTCCAACTCGGCAGCGATCTCAGAGCTCGACACGGAGTACCCGACACGCACCCCGGCCAACCCGAAAGCCTTTGACAACGTCCGCAGCACGATCAGTCGATCATACTCAGCAACCAACGGGAGAACGCTTCCGCCCGAAAACTCCACGTATGCCTCGTCGACTATGACCATGGAATTCGTAGCTTCGAGCACATCCACGATGTCTTCCTCCATAAACCGCCCTCCGGTAGGGTTGTGAGGGTTGCATATGATCAAGATACAAGGCGACTCGGCAGCATTCGCCTCTTCGATAAGCCTCGCTGTGCTCAAGTGCAGTCCCTCGTCGAGGGGAACTGCCCGGATATCAGCGCTAGCGGAGAGAGCCGCATAGGTATACGTAGTAAAAGAGGGCTTCTGGATTATTACTTTCCTGCCTGGTCCAAAAGCCTGCAGGATAATGTAGATTACCTCGTCCAGCCCGTTGCCGAGGGTCACCTGTGTCTCGCTGACCCCGTCGCGGAACGCAATCGTCTCCCTGAGCTTCGCCGCCAGCCCTTGAGGGTACCTATTGAACGGGATCTCCCGCAACTTCCTCAGGGCATTTTCCTTTATGCATGCAGGGAGATCGAAGGGGCTTTCGTTGCTGTCAAGTTTGACTCTGACGCCATGCCAATCAGGCACGCAAGCTCGAAGCCCTTGAAGTTCAGGCCTGGCGAACTCGGCCACCGAACC
>DUWJ01000224.1 GCA_012842765.1 Bacillota bacterium
CGCTCAACAGGAACCAGGATGCCCTGCCCGGGCCGGATTATTGAGCCTTCCAATCCGTTCAGCTCCGAGATTGTGCGCACCACGTGCCTAATGTCAACATTGCCGTCTGAGAACCGCGACGCAATGCCCCATAGCGTGTCCCCTGGGTGCACAGTCACGGTGACCGTTTCTAGATTTTCTAGCGGCGGAGCCACGTATGGCCTCTGAGAGAACGCCAATGTGAGGCCTACTGTGGCAAGCACCATCGCAGCTAGGATAAATGCAGCTTTTTCGAAATTGACGCGGATGGCGAGCGGCCTCGATTTGGCCCTGCGGGGTTTGGATCGTCTGCCATATTCCTTTGCATTCACCATTCCCTCTTTGTCCACAGATGCTTCCCCCTTGGCAAACAGATGTTCTGGACCCAATCCAAGGTTAACAGAACATATGTTCTGTGTCAAGGGCTGAACCGAACGAATGTTTGCAACAGCTCGGCTGCTGTGATATACTTTCCTCAGCTGAAGGGGGTTGATGGGCTTGGCTATGCTTAGCGCCAGAGAAGAACAGATCCTCCAACTCATATCCGATCAAATCGAAGAGCGAGGCTATCCGCCATCGGTCAGAGAGATTGGTCAAGCTGTAGGGTTGAAATCGACCTCTACTGTCCACGGATATCTCTCATCCCTCGAACGTAAGGGATACATACGCCGCGATGCGGCCAAGCCTCGAGCAATAGAAGTGATCATGGGCGTCGACCGCATGCCCCTGCCCGCTCGCGATGTCTTGAACGTTCCCTTGGTGGGGCGGGTCACTGCCGGGCAGCCTATTCTCGCTGTTGAGAACATTGCGGACTACTTCCCTCTCCCCCGCTCTTTAGCTGGGGAGTGCGATTCCTTCCTGCTTCAGGTGTCCGGCGAAAGCATGGTGGGTGCAGGCATACTCGATGGCGACTATGTTCTTGTCAGAAAACAGCCCACCGCGGAAAATGGCGATATCGTAGTGGCTTTAATTGAGGATGAGGCAACAGTCAAACGCTTCTATCGCGACGGTAATCATGTGAGGCTCGAGCCGGAGAACCCAGCCTTCTCTGCCATAATCACCGACAAAGCCATGCTTTTGGGAAAGGTTATCGGGCTGGTAAGGAAGATTCACTGATTTTTGTGGACCACAGCGAAGCCGGGCTGGATTCATCCCGCCCGGCTTCTATATGTTTACAGAGGAAATGCCCTGTATAAAAAAGCAAAACGCGCCTACATGCGCGCCGTCTTTTGCCCCCGAGCATCCCTTATTGTTTTGCGGTCTACGCCAACCGCTTTGAAGAAGACCTCAAGCGCCTGTTTTCTACCACGCGTCTCCGGCTGACCGAATTCGGGCTCATCATAAAGGTTCGGCAGTTCGTTGTAGCATTCTATCGCCTTCTCTATGGCACGCGGAACTCCAGATGTTTCAATAATCTCTATCAGCTGATCGTACTGTGCCCGTCGGGCTGCTGCTTGAGCCGCCCAAAACTCCGGATTTTCCGTGAGGCCGCTTGCGAGGAAATCTTGCTTCGCGATGCTCCTGAAACGCTCAAGCCCCCGCAGAACATCCTCACGCGCGAGGTGAATCATCTATCATTCCCCCTTGTCGGATTTTGTGGGACTAAAGATTCACTCCAGTTGGTTTAATCGTTCGCCATTGGTCGGCAGATTCCTCCTTGTCCTGCTCACGACCGATTGTACCAAAAGAATAGGCAACCAGCATACGCCGGCTGCCCAAGCAGACGTTCTCGAATCTTGTCGACACGCATTTTGTTGTAGCTACCACCTTATAAATTGACGCCGATGATCCCTCCGAGAGTTGAAACGATTATCGTGGACATCCCACGCGTGAAAACCGATGCCAAGCTCATGGGTTCCCTGACGACGGCTGCAGATATCAGAAGAACGATGCTAAGGTAGACCACACCGATCAAGAGTCCGTTTCTCCCCCCATTCTTGCCTCCCCTCTTGCCTGCCCAGAGACCGCCTATTCCCCCGCTAAGATATCCTATGACGGGAACAGCGTTATTGATAGTAGTAGGGTCGAAGGTAAACAGGGTCGTGAGTATTCCACCGACGGCGGACAGTACCAGTGTGGCAAGGAAACAAACGCCGCAACCGAGCGCAACCAGCTTCCAAATGGGGATCTGGGCGCGGTCGCTCTCACGTTTCGGAGCACCCGCCCTCATAATCTCCGCACCTCCTCAAGGTCATTGCCCTCATCGGAAGAGTATTAGTCTGCGCTCGCAGTTATTCTTCCCCCTACGCTTCAAAGTCTTTCATGCAGGCCCTGACCTTCTTCATGTCTTCCCAGACCAAGGC
>DUWJ01000225.1 GCA_012842765.1 Bacillota bacterium
GATGCAGTGACCATGGGCGGGAAGATATACGGCCTTCCCCTAGAGATCACTAACTGGTGCATCTACATAAACAAGAAGGTCTTCCGCGATGCAGGGCTCGATCCCGAGAAAGACTACCCCAAAACATGGGAAGACATGGCCGATATCTCCGACAAGATTGCCATACGCAATGGTGATATCCTCGTGCGGCGCGGGTTCGACTTCCGCTATCCTTACTACCTCGTCTCTTTCCTCCCCATGGTTGAGCAGTTGGGTGGGAAGTTGCTCAGTGATGACGGCAAGACAGCCATAGTCAATGACAAGGCATGGCTGCAAGTGCTGGAATACATGAGGGAATGGGGTCCCCACGGACGCAACCTCGGCAGCCCCACATACGCCGCTCCCAGGAAAATCTGGAACAAGGACAACAACGACATAGCCATGTGCCTCAGCGGGTTCTATCAGCAAGGCCGGTTGCAGAACGATAACCCTGCATTCTTCGAAAGCAAAGAATGGATGGTTGTTCCGTTCCCAGTCTTCAAGAACGCCGTCAACGATGTGGCGTGCTCCTTCTATGGCCATTACCTGATGGTCAACGCCCAGGCGCCCAAAGAAAAGCAGGAGATGGCGTGGAAGTTAGCTGACTACATGCTCAGCCATTCCATGGAGTATCTGGTAAAGGTCAACCTCATTCAGCCGCGCAAGGAGCTCCTGACGTCGAAGACGTTCAAGAACCTTCCTTACACTGAAGTCTTCATGGCAGACATGAACCGGGCACATCCGGTCTTCCTCCATGAAAACGGGTACCAGTTTGAAAGATTTATAAAGGAAGCAGTTGAAGGCGTTATGCTGTCCAAGGTGCCTCCAAAAGAGGCCCTTAATACCCTGCGCAACCGTATCCAGGAAGTCCTGGATAACGAATAGCAGTAGCAGCGCAAGCTGAAGTCCGGGTTCTTGCAACCCGGACTTTAGCTTCCGAGATTTCCTTGAGGGGGAGATTCGATGCAGCAGCACAAGGGATTCAGTATGGAACAGAAAAAGGCCAGATGGGGATGGATATTCGTCGCTCCGACTTTGGCGTTCTTCTTAGTCTTCAGCTTCTACCCCATTGGCAATGCAATCTACATGAGCTTTTTCAAGAAGAATCTGTTGTCGCTCAAGCCGCCTGAATTCGTCGGTTGGGGCAACTACAAGTATCTATTCTCGTCAGACATGTTCTGGCAGTCTGTGGCCAATACAGCCATATTCACAGTGGGCACATTCATTCCCCTGGTCGTTCTCAGCCTCGTATTGGCCGCTTTCATCATGTCGCGGACAAAGTTGCAGAAATTCCTTCAGATGGCGCTATACTCCCCGGCCGCGCTTTCGTCGGTTGTGGCGGCCCTTATCTGGCTGCTTATCTTCGATCCTCGGGGCCTGGCAAACCAAGCGCTCAATTTTATTAATGGAACATCGGGAGTCAATTATCACTGGCTCTCTAACGCGAACATGCTGCGGTTGTCAACGATAATACTGTATTTTTGGAAATACATCGGCTATTTCACCATCGTATTCATTGCTGGCATAGGAGGCATCCCAGACTACTTGCACGAGGCAGCTCTGATCGATGGAGCAAACAGATGGCAAGACTTCTGGCATATCACATTTCCGCTACTGAAGCCGACCACTCTCTTGGTTTCAGTGATGGTCATGATCCAGTGTCTCAAGACTTTTAGCACGCAATACCTCTTCACGACATCCGGGGCGCCCACCAGACCCATTGATGTCATTACCCTCAGTATCTACAATACTGCAATCAAGGATCACAATATTGGGAGAGCCAGCGCCATGAGTGTTCTGCTTTTCCTTGTCATGTTGGTCCTAACATGGTTGCAATTCAGGATATCTAGGACTGAGGAAGTCACTTACATGTAGAAATATCAAAACAGGGCGATCAGCTAGATGCTCTGGGATCAGGGGGATTGACATGAATTATGCTAAAGGGAAGGCCCCAATCGGAGAAAGGCTGGCAGACATCTTTATCTGGCTATTTCTCATTTTGGCCTGCGTGTTCGTGGTCACACCACTTCTGTTCATGGTTACTGCATCCTTCATGCCCGCAATAGATATTATGAAACTGCCCTACCCTTGGTTCAGTGATCACATACACTGGCAGAACTATTGGAATGGTTTGAAGGGACCTGACGGGTCATTCATATTTGTTCGCAACATACTCAACTCTCTCGTCGTTGCCCTTTCTGTCACCGCAACCACAGTTCTTCTGTCGTCAATGTCAGGATATGGGCTCGCTAAATTCCAATTTAAAGGTCGCAATCTCGTCTTCATGCTGATAATGGCGACAATGATGATCCCTTTCGAGACCATCATGATCCCGCTCTACATGGTAGTCACAAAAATGGGGCTGCACGATTCATATGCCGGACTCATTCTGCCCTTCCTCACCAACGCTTTTGGCGTGTTTTTGATGCGGCAGTTTCTGATCACCTTCCCCGATGAGGTGCTCGATGCCGCCCGCATCGATGGCGCGAGTGAACCCCGCATTTTCGCCAACATCGTGTTGCCCAACAGTGGTCCGGCCATCGCCACCCTGGCGATTCTGACGTTCCGCTCACAATGGGACAACCTGCTCTGGCCCCTGCTCGTGGTTCAGAGCGATGAGATGAAAACGATTCCTCTGTATATAACCAAGTTCATGGCGGAAACCCACAGTGACGAAGGGATCATGATGGCCGTTGCGACCATGGCCAGCCTTCCGATGTTCATCTTGTTCTTCACTATGTCAAATTACTTCATCAGCACCGAGGGCTTGCATTCCACAGTGAAGGGTTGAACATCAAGAACCCGCGCCGCGCCTTCACACGGCCGAACGCGGGTTCTTCCCTTCGGGGATACAGTAGAGGGATGGACGTTAATCTTGCACTCCTCCGAAATCCTCGCGCTCACTTCACCAAAAGCAGACGGAGCACGAGAGGGATCAGCACCATGCCGCCGACTATCTGCGATGATAGTTTCTCTTCCCGCAGTATGTTGACTGCAACAGCCACAACCGTCACCGCCAACATGAGAAGATATATCGGCGTGAGCCAACTTGCTGTTGCCAGTTTGAAGTAGGTCATTCTATCGTTTCCTCCTCTAGCGTCGCGTTCCGCCTAAGCTACAACAGTCTGCCTATGGCAGGGGCCCATCTGAGCACCGCAAAGGCCCAGAGCACGAGACAGAATATAGGCACCGCTGCCTGCCTCAGCAATTCAGATCGGAAATCGGGCCCTTCTCCAGATGATTGGGATATGAGGCTGGGCACTATTGCGATGGGCGGCAGCAGATCGCCTATCGCCGCCAGCATTGAAAGAGCCGCAGCTGTTACTATCTCGTCGTTGCCAAGGAGCGCGAGGAGAATCGGCACGCCCATAACGGAAGATGACGCATAGGCGGAGATCGCCCCGAAAAGCGGTAGGGCCAGTGCAGCCACTACGAATATCCACGCTATCGGTATATCCAAGGCGGATGTTACAAGCAACCCTCTGACGCCTGTCACAGTCATCACCTGAACGAACATGCCCGCGCCAACAAGCACGCCCATAACAGGCATCGCCATGCCAATTCCATCGACTATTGTGTCCCAGAGCTTGATCGGCCTTCCGCAAACCATGGCAAGCAGCGCCCCTGCGGCGAACATGAATGGGATGCCCGGATCGGGTATGGAGCCCTTTGACAGCCTAACCGCGAGCATCATCGCCAAAAGTGCGATAATGGGAATGTAAACTTTGAAACCGGGAATGCGTTCACTGGCGCCTGCCGGCGCGGCCTGTCCCGGTTCTAGCTTGTCGCCTGACGGCTCCTTGTTAATCCCTGCCACCACCCATATTGAGACAGCTATCGCGGCGGGCACGGAAAGGAGCAACAACGGGATGTCGAAGCCCACGTAGGGCATGTCTATTCCCGACCCGATAATCATCACCGGCACGTTCACAGGAGGCGCAATCATCCCGATTATGCTGCCGAGAGCGACAAATGCGCCTGCCCGAGCCGGAGCAATGCCAGCATTGACGAGCACAGGCAAGACAAACCTTCCTGTGGTCATAGCGGCGGCTGTGGATGAACCGGTCAGCATGCCCGGAAGCATCACCAAGACCATGGACGCCAAAGAGAGCAACAGAGGCTTGTTGCCGAGCTGTCTGGTGATTCTGTAGGAGATCTCTTCCAGGATTCCTGCTGCCTCGAGCGCGGCCATGAACACCATTGCCATGGCGATAATCAGAATCACATCGAAGTAGCCGAAAGCCCCTTCAATCAGATGATACAAGGACCCTATGTTGCCCGAAACAGCAAGGCCCACTACAGCGGCGCCCGCTGTAGCCAGGGCTGGAGGCAGCTTGAGCGCTGCAGCAAACAGCAAAAACGTGCCTAGCATGCAGACAAATGTAATGAGCTGAGCCCACATTAGCATCACTCTTCCATGAAAAAGGCGCGACGTTCGGCGTCCCGACCGCCGCGCCCGGTTTTGTTTGCTTCCTTATGTCCTCAGTAACCTACAGCAGCGCCATCCCGCCTTGGGTCAGCAGCTCCAATCAGTTCGCCGGTGTTGGGGTCGACCATGACGCCCTGAGCGCCTCCGAAATACAGATCGTATTCACCTCGTACCGACTTCTCGTCGATGGGATAACCCATCTTCTTCAGATCATCAATGACCTCTTCAGGGAAGCGGGGTTCGTATTCGAACACGTCAGAACCCTCTCGCGCATAGAATCTGGGTGCATTTATGGCCTCTTGCAGCCCCATGTCGAAGTCGATTATGTTGACCAGCAGCTGCGCCATTGTAGGCACGATCCTTCCGGCGCCCGGAGTTCCGATGCTCAGGAAGGGCTCTCCCTCGCGCAGCACGAGCGTTGGAGCGATCGAAGTCCTCATCCTCTTGTTGGGAGCAATGTAGTTGCCACTGGTCTTGTCAGTTGAGAAGTTGGCCATCTCGTTGTTGAGAATCACACCAGTGCCCTCAATCATTACGCCTGCTCCGAAGAATGAGCTGATAGTCTGGGTGATCGCCACCATGTTTCGGTCTTTGTCAATTACTGAAATGTGAGTTGTTGACGGTGATTCGTATTTGGCGCCTTCGGTGCCAGTTGGAGCCAGAGCAGCCTTCTTGGCAAATTCGCCAGCCTGAATCTTGTTAGCTGGGGTCATCTTATCGGGGTTGACCTTGGAAGCGCGCTCCTTTGCATAATCCTTAGAGAGCATCTCCTGCAAAGGCACATACACGAAATCAGGATCATGCACGTATGCACGGTAATCACGGAACGCAGGCTTTATTGACTCCGCAAGGTAGTGAATCGCCTGGGCGTTCGGGAACGGAGCTGCGCTGAGATCGAAGTTCTCCACAATATTCAGAACTTCAATCAAGGTTGCGCCTCCTACCGGTGGCGGCGCAGAGAACACCTCGTATCCTCTGTAGTTGCCTCGTGCAGGCCATCTCGTTACGGCCTTGTAATTTGCCAAGTCTTCAGCGGTGATGTAGCC
The DNA here is from genome assembly GCA_012842765.1 of Bacillota bacterium. Lineage (GTDB taxonomy): Bacteria > Bacillota > DTU025 > DTU025 > DTU025 > UBA10085. The sequence goes on from DUWJ01000225.1 coordinate 5,494, forward strand.
GCC
>DUWJ01000226.1 GCA_012842765.1 Bacillota bacterium
CGGCGTCAGACGCGGCGAAACCGACCAAGGCCGCCGGGATACTAGTGAGGATCAAACATATGGCCATCTTGGCACTACCGTCGCGCTTCGCTATGCCGCGGAAAAACCCCATAATGATCTCCCATACCTCGCCGCTGTACAGAACTAGAACGGAAAGTGCAGTCCCAGCATGAACGCCCAGTGCTACCGTCATGTTGGGTTCAAGACCCATTAGCGCTTGAGCTACGACGAGATGCCCGGAACTTGATACAGGAAGAAACTCAGTGAGACCTTGGACTATTCCCAGCAACAACCCTTGGATCACGCTCAATGTAAACTCGCTCCTTGCCGCAGCCTCCTATTAACTCTACGAACTGCCGTGAGAATGGGAGGACGATCGCCGCGGTGATTATGTTGAACAATGCGTGCGCATTCGCCAACTGCGCTCCGGGATCGGTAGAAAGAAGGCGAAGTAAATCGCAGAAGAGTTCGATAAATGGGAGGAATGCTGCTGCCCCCAGAACATTGAAAATCAGGTTCGCCCACGCCAGTGTCTGAGAGTCGCGATCTGCCGGCAAGGCTGCAACCAGAGCAGTGAAACACGTGCCAACATTGCTTCCAATGACAAGAGCCACCGCCCCCTCAAGTTCGACAAGGCCTTCCCTGGTCAGTGAGACTAAAAGCGCGCTCACAACCGAACTGCTATGGACTGCCGCCGTAGCGGCGGCGCCTACTACCGCCGCAAGAATCGGCTTATGCGATGCCCAGGTCAAAATGACCTTTAGTGTATCCGAGTCCATCACGGCACCACTGGCTTCGGCAACCAACTCCAGGCCAAGAATGACTCCGGAGAAGCTGACTGCCGCCGCGCCGCCCAGCATTCGCATGCGCCCTGTCTCTTTCCTGACGCGGTCGGCTGCCCCGGGACCGCGGAGCTCCACCCATCCCCACGCCGTGAGCACGAGCCCTGCCCCGGCTGCCGCCCATCCGAGCCATGTCGGGCGGAGCCCCGCAATCTGCGCCGTCACGGTTGTTCCGACGTTGGCCCCAAGAATGGCAGCAAAAGCCGGGGCCAACCCCATCGCCCCTGAATTGACGAGGCCGACCAGGGTGACACTTACCAGCGTCGAGCTCTGAATCAGCGCTGTAACGCCCACGCCCGATACGAAAGCAGCCGGCACCGAGGCGCCATGAAGAGCCGCACGCGTGCGCGGGCCCAAAATCTCTCCGAGGGCCTTGCTCATCCCAACAAGTGAGAGCAGGAAAAGGGCGAGACCCCCTATAAAAGGTATCGCCATAATCATTTTGCCACCACCTCACGACATGAGCATCCAGTCAGAAAACCGTATGCCGCAGCCGGAGAGGTTATGTGGCGAGGCTGCTAGAGGTATTCGCGTATATCCACCATGGATCCGGGTGAAATTGTTGGGTCAAGATAGTCAGCCGGATCAGTCGACATAACCCGTTCCACCTGGCCTCTGCCATCAGGCATAGGCCAGACCGAGAGGGGCACTCCCCTCACGCGGCACGAGACAAGCATGGGCGGCTCTACGGGGCCCATGGAGGCACGCCAGGCTGCGTAAGGGTCCATCTGCCACGCAGGCTCGCCCAGAACATCTTCAATGGGCATGACTGTGTAAAGCATCAGTGGATACGCTCCTTTGCCCTGCCAGCTATCTTCCGTCTGATCGCGATGAGCTCGTCCAGCTTTCGGAGCGCGTCAGCGAGGCTTCCCACAGAGTCTATTAGCCCTGCATCCACGGCATCCTGTCCTACCAGGACTGTGCCCACATCCCGAAGGAGTTCCCCCGTCCTGAACATGAGATCCCTGAAGCCCTCAGTTGAACACCTGGAGTGTTCCGAGACGAACTTTATTACCCGCTCCTGCATCCGCTCGAGGTACTCATACGTCTGCTGTGTTCCCACCACAAGCTGGCCTGATAGACGCAGCGGGTGTATGGTCATCGTGGCAGTGCTCGCAATCATCGAGTAGCTGCAGCTAACTGCAATTGGGACCGCGATGGAATGCCCGCCTCCAAGGACTATGCTGACTGACGGAGTTGTCATCCCTGCAAGCAACTCCGATATGGCCAGCCCGGCCTCGACATCCCCTCCCACCGTGTTGAGGAGAATGAGAAGCCCCTCAATCTCATCGCTTTGCTCTATAGCAACGAGCTGAGGCATTATGTGCTCGTACTTGGTCGTCTTATTCTGAGGCGGCAGCACGGTATGGCCCTCTATCTGGCCAATAATGCTCAATACATGTATATTGCTGGGTGGAGAAACGGGGGTTTCGATCTCCCCGAATTCCCTCAACGGAGCGCCTGCCAGCTCCTCTTGCTCCGGCGTCTGCTGCATCGGCTCAACCTCTGATTCAGCCCTCATATGCCGTTTGCACCTCCGTCAGTGAAGTCAACGTTAGTATGAGGGTGTGAGCAGAGTAATTATGTATCGGAATGCGAAGGCGGGGAAGAAACCGCCCGCGCATTCAGGCTACACATCCATTACCACTGGAATGACCATTGGACGCCTGCCGGTGCGTTCGAAGATGAAAGAGGATATTGCGTGCCTCAGACGGTCTTTCAATGACTGAACCTCCAGCACGCCCTCGCCTTCGAACTTCTCCACTACGTCGGAGGCCACGGATCTTATGTCATCAATGAAATCCTCAGACTCCTTCAAGTAAACGAACCCCCGCGACACGATCTCGGGGCCGCCCACGATGAGCGCTCGACTCCTGTCGGCTGCCACGATGGCTACTACGATTCCGTCTTCCGAAAGAAGCTTCCTGTCTCGCAGAACCACGTTGCCTACCGCTCCAACTGAAAGCCCGTCAACTAGAAGATGCCCTGAGGCAACACGGCCCGCAACTTCCGCGCGTTCCTGGCTGAACTCGAGAATATCGCCGATCTCAGGTATGAGTATGTCGGACCTTGGCACTCCGACCTCCTGAGCGAGCCTCGCATGCTTAACAAGATGCCTGTATTCTCCGTGCACAGGGACGAAGTATCGGGGCCTAACAATGTTCAGCATCAGCTTGAGCTCCTCTTGGCTTGCATGGCCCGAAACGTGAAAACCCGAAAATGCCTCGTGTATCACCTCGGCGCCCTGTTTGAAGAGGCGGTTGATAGTGGTTCCGATCATCCGCTCGTTTCCCGGGATAGTACTGGCAGATATGATTACTGTATCGCCTGGTACGATTGACACCTTTCTGTGATCAGACATAGCCATTCGAGTTAAAGCACTCATGGGTTCTCCCTGGCTGCCAGTGGTCATTATCACCGCGCGGCTCGGGGGCAGGGATTCCAACGTGTCAAGATCGACTATGGTGCCGGGCTTGACGCGAAGATAACCGAGATCCAAGGCAAGCTTTACATTATTCTCCATCGAGCGCCCCACGATGGCTACCCGCCGCCCTACTTCAGCCGCGGCATCAAACGCTTGCTGTATGCGTTCGATATGCGACGCAAAAGTTGTAACAAATATCCTTCCCTCAGCATCACGGAATGCGTCCCGGAAAAGCTCACCAACTACCTTCTCTGACAGAGTGTATCCAGGACGATCAGCATTGGTAGAGTCGGAAAGCATCACCAAGACGCCGCGCTCACCCAATTCCGCGAAGCGGCGCAAGTCCATTACCCGCCCATCTATCGGAGTTTGGTCGAATTTGAAGTCAGAAGTATGAACTATTATCCCAGCCGGGGTGTTGATGGC
>DUWJ01000227.1 GCA_012842765.1 Bacillota bacterium
ATCGGTCTTGATGACCAAGGATAAACAGAAAGCCCAGGCGGAAAAGGCGAATTACGATAACGCCGGCAAAACTCTGACTTTGCAGGGTTCTGTTGCCATCGAGGACGAGGGGAACAAGACCATAAAATGTGACAGGGCGATTCTCCACACTGATAAGGAACTGGTGGAAGCGGAAGGCAAGCCTGTAGAGATCACCTTTGAGATCGAGGAGTAACGCATGTGGCTGGTCGTTGTTCCTGACCAAGACCGATGCTGGGTTTTTTAGGGGACCAAAATAAGAATGGAAGGCGTGACGCCACTCGTCCCTTTCCATGTGAAGGTGTAGTCAGTAGTCGAGTGAAGATCGGGTATGAAGGAGGGCCGCAAAGCGGCCCTCCTTCCCGCGTTTTCGCCCGGCATATTTGTTGATCAAAGAAGTCCTGGATTGCCCGTACCCAAAGATGTTTACGTGTGAACATAGCGAAATCGAACCGGGATTGGCTTGTCAGCTGGATAACCTGGGAGGTTGGTGGGACTGCTTTTAGGGAGTGAGGTCTAAAAGTAGAGCCGTGTACGAGGTCGGTACGCACGGTTCTGTGAGAGGGTGATGCTCCCGATTATCCCTATCGAGCTCGCCAAAAGCTGCTGTAGAATCCACAGGTTACTGATGAACGCCCCTGAAGCGGGATTCACTGGAGCTTTCAGTGCCCGTAGTTCAGCTGGCTATGTCATTTGCGGCCACATGGAAGACATTACATGGCAAAAGAGAGGTGCAAAGTGGGCACACATGCTATAATGTCGAGTGAATGGGGGGGGTAGCTGCATGTACGCCCTTGTGCGCGGTGGGTTCATACTGGACGTTGCCGCGGTGCTTCTAGTCACAATCATACTAGGATCGTTTGTAGCGGCAGGAATTGCGTCCGCTGCCGATGATTTCTTTGTTCATACAGTATCAGATGTAGTAGGCGAATACGGCGAATACGATCTGATTGTCCACGTGAGGACTGAGTCCAGACGCGAGGCTTTGCGCGCGCTCAGGGCGACACTGCGCGCGAAGCTCCCGGGGGCCCGAGTCAAAGAGAGCGCCACCGTCTTGTCGGTGTCGAACTTCCTTGTGTCGTTGCCGAAAAAGGACGAGGAATCAGTGACAGCTTTGGTGCAGGGGGTGTCCGGCATTCCGGGGTTTGCCGGGTATACGTTCTTGCTCGAGCCTAAGGTGACCGTGAGTGGTGTCGGTTCGAAGACAGCGCCGATTGTTCAGGATAAGTTGACGCGGCTGGATGGAGTGGAGTTTGCTTTGCGCGACGGCGGAGATATTCATCTCATATGTGAGTCGCCGGAGAGTGTGAAATCTGTGGCGCAGGCGGCCGAGGCAATCCTCGGGCGCTACCAGGTGGTCGATATTAGGTTTGCGCCGAGCGCACTGGCTTCGGAAGGTGCTTTCCGGGGCCGACTTGTGCAACGCGTAGCTGCCGGGTTGGCAGGCGGGGATGTGAAGGGCCAGGTTGTGCGCGACGTGACGCCGCGGGGACAGGCCGACGAGGCCCAGGTGTTGGCTGGGGCTATGGTGAAGATGAAAGCATTCCTGGAGGCCTGGGCGCCGCAAGCTTCTATACGACTGGACGAGGGAAAGGTCAACCCTGTGCACACTGGGGCGGATACGGGGTTTTCAGGCCTGGATACAGGAGATTCTGTTGTCTTGTCTGTGGAGGATAAGCCCGTTGGATCGTTGCCGGCGCCTGAAGATATGGTGGTGTCTGTGACTGATGTCGACGGAGATAAGGCCCGCGGAATAATAGTCGATGGGGCAAAAGAGCCCAAAGACCAGTCGGCGCAGGTTCTTTCAGCATATCTGCTGGAAGACGGTGTTGTTTCAGGCCGTGTGGGAAGCGCTACTACAAGTCGGCCCCAGGAGGACCTGTCCCGTTCACTATCGGAGGCGGAAGAGGCACTGGCACAGTACGATGCAGGGATTGCGGATGCTATGAGGGCCGCGAAGATTGGAGAGGAAGCTTTGGAATCATACGAGCGGGCCATAGACTCTCTCATTTATCTCCAAAGGGCCCTGGAGAGCATTGGCGTGGATGGCGAAGCGGACATCATGCCCATCGACGATGAGGCGGTGAGCGCGCTGCTCCATATGACTGAAGAGGCGTTGGAGGCGATAGAAGCTCTGCGCTCCACGGCTGACGTTGTTGTAATGTTCTCAGGAAGTTATGACTCGCTCCTTGCCGATCTCGAGCTGTGGCAGGCCAGGCTGGAGTCGTTCGCTCAGAAACTGGAGACGATACAGTCGGCTGCAACCGGCGCGGGCCAGGTGGCGGAGATGCTCAGAGATATGTCGTCTGCGGCGTCAGGAATCCTATCTACTTTGCATCAGCTGGATCCTGCCTCTCTGCACGAGAACATCGAAGCTGCGAAAGTAAAGCTTGCTCAGATGTCGGAGGTGGATGTGGACGGCATTGCAGAGCAGGTAAGGGAGGTGAAATCCGCGCTTCCTAAGTTCGATGGGGATGAGATCGTCAGTTCTATCGGGGCCATCAACAAGCTTGTCGGGGATCAACAGGGCTCTTCCGACAAGGTTCAACTGCTGATTGAGTCGGGGCTGACTCCTGATGAGCTAGCAACAGCCGTCGAGGAGGTGGCCGGGAAGGATGTGCTGGCAGTTTACACTATACCTGCGGGGATAGTTCAACCAGGGGTGCGCAGTGAGGTTCAGAACCTGCTGAGGTCAGTAAAGAGCACCATATCCGGGTTGGCTGCCTGCGGAATCGTTGCTGTCTCGCTCATGGTGGACCATTCTACTGTGATTGCGGGCGCTATCGGTCTCGAAAGGAGAAGGCAGGGCGTGCTGCGTCCGGGTTTTGAGGAGTATCTTTACGGGGCTTTGGCGGGAGCGATCAGCCTTTATGCTATTGGCACAATTACCGGGTCAACGCTGGGGTCTGCAGGGGGCCCGCTATTTGCCGCGATCGGAGGCCTCTTGGGACTTGTGGGCGCCGGAGTTTCGCTCAAAATGTCGCCGGTCGACCTCGATGAGGTCGAGGCCTCTATTGCGTTTGGTATGACGGGAACGCAGATCATGAGGGAGATAATTATACCCTCCGGAAAGCCCGGGATTCTGTCCTTCATCAACCGGCCTCACGTGGTCTTCGACGGCATTGATCATGTGTCTGCCGATAGAAAAGATCGTCGGGAAGGAGGTTCAACTAGGTGCTCGCAATGCGCGATGTGAAAAAGGCGTACGGATCGCGCCAGGCGCTTTCAGGGTTCGATCTCGACGTACACGAGGGCGAGACTGTAGTTATCATGGGGCCGTCGGGATGCGGCAAGTCTACAGCCCTACGGTGCATTATCAGGCTGACAGAGCCCGACTCCGGGTCAATACTGTGGCGGGGCCGGTCGGTTTTGGGTATGTCTTCTGATGAGCTGAGATCGTACAGACGCAGGACAGGCTTTGTGTTCCAGCGTTCGAATCTCGTGTCGCGCCTGAGCGTCCTCGAAAATGCCATGCTGCCCGGTGTAATGGCAGGGGTCTCCATTGATGAGGCTAAACGGCTTGCATACGGCGCTTTGGAGAAGGTGGGGATTGAGCGTCTGGCGGCAGCATATCCACCGAATCTGTCAGGCGGTGAGATGCAAAGGGCAGCGATAGCTCGCGCCATTGCCCAAGAGCCTGAACTCCTGCTTTGGGATGAGCCTACGGCCTCGCTCGACCCTATCCTCGTGGTGGACGTGCTCAAGCTGATAGAGTCACTTGCCCGTTCGCTCGGATCCACCATGATAATAGTCACTCACGAGGTCCAGTTCGCCCTGCGCGTTGCGGACAAAGTTGTGCTCGTGTCCGATGGAGCGGTCGTGGACGAAGGTAAACCTGAGGATGTGTTGCTCACGCCGGGCTCGGATTTGGCCCGTCAGTATTCGGAGTCTTTGTCATATTTCGCAGGCCATCGGGAGGAGAAGGAGGTGGGCCTGTAGAAACCCGATATGCTCAGTAGACACTTGACGAGCAGCATTTCTGCTGCAAGTGGGGTGGTTAAATTTGGACATAGTGCTGGTCTCCAGCTCTCCAGAGGAAGTTCATGGGCTTGCGAGGCCCGTCGCTGAAAAGGCTCTGTCAATGCTGCCGGCGGCTGATATATGGATGTTTGTCTCCCCGGGAGGCTATGCCAGTGGACGAGAGGCTAAAGTCGCTTCTACCTACCCAGGAGTGAGGAGGGCGGTGTCTGTCCGCGAGTTCCTTGCCTTTCTGGCATTTGGCAAGAGACCATCGGGTTTTGCCAATTCGGGATCGGGCATTGTGATTCATTTGGGCGGGAACCTTTGGTGCTCGGTTCTCCTAAGCCGACGATTGCGTTACCCACTTGTTGTGTATACAGACAGGACGATCTTGGGCGCCAAGACTGTTTCTGCATTTCTTGTAGAGGACGAGAGGATTCAGGCCTCGCTGATTGCGAAAGGTGTCCCCGCCGAGCGCGTCAGACTTATCGGAAACCTCATGGTGGACGGCGTTCGCGCCGGAATGGACCGTGACCAGGCAAGGGCGTATCTGGGGGTTGCGAACGGCGAGAGGTTAGTGCTGCTGTTCCCTGGAACTAGGGTTCAGGAGGCTGCGGTAATGGCCCCGTTTCTATTTCGCGCAGTGGAGCTCCTTGCCAGGGTGGAGCGGGACTTGAAATTCGTCCTCTGTCTTTCTCCTTTCATCGGCACTGCTTCTTTGGATTCAATCTTCTCCTATTCCAAGCACAGGGGCAAGATAGATGGCTCAAGCGCTATCCTCCAGAAGAGCGCAGGGCCCCTCGAGGCTGTTACCGCTGGGGGAGTGCATGTACGAATAGAGACTATGAAGCGGTACGAGGCCATGATGGCGGCTGATATCGCGATATGCACTCCTGGTCCTATCTGTTCGGAGCTGGCATTCTTGGGTATTCCTTATGTGGCTGCGGTGCCGCTCAATGTGCCTACTGCTGTGCCTTTTCCCGGTGTTTCCCCATTTCTCTGCTCACTTCCGTTCGTTGGGGAGCTCTTCCGAAAGCGCGCTGTGGAACAGGTGGAGGAATCCGGTAGGTTCCTGTCTGTCCCTAATGCCAGGGCAGAAAAGCTGGTAGCGCCGGAGGTTGTTGGACACTTGCGCGCGGAGGACGTGGTAATCCCGTGTGTCGAGCTTTTGGGTGACACTGCCCGTCGCGACAGAATATCTCGGGAGTTGCGCGAAGCCATGGGAGTGGCGGGAGCTGCGGAGATGGTCGTCAGGACAGCTATCGCGGCGAACAGGGGGACGCTTCAGGCTATTGAGAAGGGGCAATAAGAAAGCCTTTCGTAGCGGTCCACCGCTTTTAGTTAGCTGTCCATGTTTTTGGCGAATGCCTTCAGCGGCTCCTGCAGTGGCTTTCATCTGCATACCAGCAATACCCGTCAAGGATACAACCTTTCTTGTGCAGGTAGAAATGACGTCTGTGTCGAAAAAGACTATCAAGTGTAGTCGTGCATGTTTTCATGTTTGGGGCCGAATATTGGAACAAGTGGGTGCTTGCTGTCGTCTATAATAGGTGGTGCCTGGCAAGATTGTATTTGCTTAGATGAGGAGTGAGTTCTTGTTGGGTGTGCGGGCCACCGACCTAGTAAAGAGCTTCCAGGGAAGACGAGTGGTAGACGGAGCCAGTTTGGAGCTC
>DUWJ01000228.1 GCA_012842765.1 Bacillota bacterium
AGCGGTTGCGGTAAGACGACTGCGGGCAGGACTATATGCAGGCTTTACGAGCCTACTGCTGGCGAAGTCATATTCGACGGGATTCCCATCTTCTCGCTCGGTCCCAAGGAAATCCTGCCTATAAGGCGAAAGATGCAGATGATCTTCCAGGATCCTTACGCTTCTTTGAATCCGCGCATGACTGTGGGTGACATCATCGGGGAGCCCATTGACATACATAACCTTGCGAGCAGCAAGGCGGAAAGGCTCGACTTGATACACGAACTCCTCCACACTGTAGGCCTCAGCCCTGAGCATGCTACCAGGTTTCCGCACGAGTTCAGCGGGGGCCAGAGGCAGAGGATCGGGGTTGCGCGGGCTCTCGCTGTGGAGCCGAGTTTTATCATATGCGACGAGCCCATATCCGCGCTCGACGTGTCCATTCAGGCGCAGGTTATAAACATGCTCGAGGAGTTGCAGGAAGAACGCGATCTGACGTATCTTTTCATCGCTCACGACCTGGCCATGGTTAAGCATACGAGCCACCGTGTGGCAGTGATGTACCTCGGGAAGATTGTGGAACTTGCAGACAGTGTCGAGCTTTACAAAAACCCGCTTCATCCTTATACTAAGGCATTGATGTCGGCGATTCCCATTCCCGACCCGGATGTGGAGGCTAAGCGCGAAAGGATCATTCTTGAAGGGGATGTCCCGAGCCCGATCGATCCTCCTCCAGGATGCAGGTTCAAATCGAGATGCAGCTATGCCATGAAAGTCTGCGGGGAAGAAGAACCCGAGCTGCGCGATTTCGGCGGGCATCATATCGCCTGCCATCTTGTAAAGTAGACTCCCATCGTAGGGACGCAGACCCTTGACGCACTTGTTCGTGCGGGGGGTGCTGAGCAGTACAGGTTTTTGGGGCGCATGGGCTCAGCGGCACAAACTTTAATGCCGCTGAGCGATGCGCCCGTTCTCATAACCTCATCGCCTGCGGGCAGAATCTGTAGTATGAGATATGAAGATCGTTTGCTTCGAGGAGGCTCTAAATTGCCAAAGAGAATAAGTTCTATCTATGCTCGCGCCATATCCCTGTCGACTGTCATCATTCTTGCAATGGCAGCTTTCGCCTGTTCTGCACAGACGGGGGTTCCTGCCCAAGCCAAAGTCGAATTCTACAGCGAAGCTCCTGTGCCGATGATTGAGGCGAATGCCGCCATTCTTGAGGATGTCGCGACCGGCCAGGTCCTGTTCTCCATGAATCCTGATGAAAGGCTGGCGCCTGCTTCGATAACGAAAGTCATGACGATGTTGATCGTCATGGAGCATGCCCAGGAAGGCAAGGTTTCACTGGATGACACTGTTGTCGTGAGCCGTGAGGCATCTCTCATGGGGGGCTCCCAGGTTTACTTGAAGGAGAAGGAAGAAGTCCCTATCAGGGAGCTGTTGGCGGCTACAGCCATAAGGTCGGCTAATGATGCAAGTTACGCGCTCGCTGAAGCCATTGCGGGGAGCGCAGACGCTTTCGTCGAACTGATGAATGCCCGGGCCGCTGAACTTGGCATGTCAAACACCCATTTTGCCAACCCGGAAGGCCTCGACGACCCTGGCCACTACACTACGGCCAGAGATATTGCGATAATGTCCCGCGAGCTTCTCAAGCACCCCGAGATTCTGGAGTTGACCAGTACTTGGATAGGGAAGATGCGCGGGGGGACCTACGATCTCTTCAATACTAATAGGCTTATCAAGGTATACGAGGGTGCGGATGGCCTGAAGACCGGGCAGACGGACAACGCCGGCTGGTGTCTGGTGGGGACCGCTGTGCGCGGGGAGACGAGACTTCTTTCGGTAGTTCTTGGCGCTGCGAGCGATGAGAAGAGGGTCGGAGAAACCTCGAAGCTCTTGGATTACGGTTTCCAGAAGTTTGAGCGAACGCGCTTTTTAGATGCTGGCGCGCCTGTAGGGACGATTCGTGTTCTCTCTGCCGCAAGGCAGGATGTTACGGCAGTGGCGGCAGAGGACCTTGTGTTGCTTTGCCCAAGGGGATTTTCATCTGAGACAGAGGTTCATTTTGAACCTCTTGGGCAGGAGTTATCTGCTCCGATAAAGAAAGGACAACCTCTGGGTCGCGCAGTTGCGGTAATGCCGTCTGGAGAGGAATTAGGGTCGACGCTCGCTGTGGCTGAGTCTGACGTCCCACGGGCCAATGCGGTAGTGAGGGCGTGGAGGGCGGTAGTTCGCTTCTTTGCGGAACTGTTTGACGGTAGAACTCGAGCATAGTAGTTTGTGCATTACCTGATGGATGTGGTCTCATGCGTGTGGTTGAAAGCAAAGCCTGGGCAAAAATCAATCTTGCTTTCGATGTTGTCGGGCTCAGACCGGACGGTTACCATGATATCGAAACGGTGATGCACCGTGTAGAGCTTGCAGACGAGATTAGGGTTGAGCGGCTTGAAGCTGGTGCAGTGTCGGAATATGAGATAAGAGTTGATGTCTTCCCGCAGGTGGCGCCGGCTGGTACGGAGAATATTGCG
>DUWJ01000229.1 GCA_012842765.1 Bacillota bacterium
AGAGGACTTCGCTCACGTTTACGATCATTTTCCCGTCCTGAAGGAGAGGGAATCTCAGCCGGCAGGGACCCTCAGCGGAGGGGAGCAGCAGATGCTTGCGATAGGGCGAGCCTTGATGGCAAGTCCCAAGGTCTTGCTTCTCGACGAGCCTTCGCTGGGATTGGCCCCACTGGCAACGAAGCAAATTTTCAACATAATCGAGGCACTCAATGCCGAAGGCACAACGATACTCCTGGTGGAGCAGAACGCCAGGCTTGCCCTAGCGGTATCAAACAGAGCATATATACTGCAGACGGGCAGCGTTGCCCTTTCGGGGCCCAGTGATGAGCTGCTCGCAAGCGAGGACGTGAAGCGCTCCTACTTGGGGGGAAGCACTGGAGGCAGAGACATTGCCGAGGTTGAGCGAGCTTGATGTATCGCGAAGTTTCAGCGTGTAGCCGAAGTCGGCCCGGGCTTGGCGATTTCCAGGACTGAGTAGGCGAGTCGCGGTTCCGACTCGCTGGCGAAGACAACCGAGATCAGGATACTCGGGATTGAGCGGTTTGAGACTGTATCAGGCTGCACCTTGCCGACAAGAGCGAAGATATGCGCGGTGCGGTATGGTGCTGACCATACGTCAAAAAGCTGAGGAGGTTAGCAGGATGAAAAGGCATTGGACGTTGGTGCTCGCATCCCTTATGGTTGTTCTTCTTATGGGAATCCCGGGACCGGTCACGGCCGCCCCGGAGCCCGGCGTGACCGCAAATCAGGTTCTCATAGGCGCGTTCCAGGATCAATCGGGCCCGGCCGCTGTGGTCGGAATAAACATGCGCAAGGGCATGGAAGCCTACTTCAACTGGATCAACTCGAAGGGCGGAGTGAATGGACGGAAGATCCGGTTCATAGTTGAAGACGACGGTTTTCAGCCGTCTAGGTCGATTGCGGCCGCCAAGAAACTGATTGAGCAGGACAAGGTTTTCGCGCTCGTCGGAACGCTGGGGACTCCTGGCGTGCAGGCGACCATAGACTACATCCAATCGAAAAAGGTTCCGTCAATATACCAAGGCAGCGGTATCAGCGAATTAGCGTTCCCGCCGAAAAGGTATTTCTTCCCGGTTCAGCCCAACTTCATCAGCGAGGGCCGCATTATCGCCCAATACGTGGTAGAAGGGCTGAAGTGCAAGCGGATCGCAGTGGCATGTGAACAGACTGACATTGGGTCAGAAGGCCTTAGGGGCATCAAGGAGCAGTTGGCCGTCTACAAGATGCAACCGGTCGAAGTCGTCAATTTCGGCGCAGCAGATGTCGACTTCAGCTCCCAGGTTCTCAAGTTGATCAAGGCCAAGCCGGACGCGGTGATAATCTATTCCACCCTCAAACCGTGCGCAGGCTTCCTGAAACAGGCTGATCTCATGGGGCTTGATGCGCAGTTCCTCACGACATACGTGAATGCCGATCCAATTCAGATGCCGGCGCTCGCCGGTGAGGCATGTGTGGGGCTGATCGCCCCGGGTTGGGTCCCGGTGCTTGGGAACGATGAGGATTCCGTCAAGTACCTCGAAATCTACCAGGCCACCTATCCCAATGAAATGCCGAGTGCTTTCGCGGCAGCCGGATTCATTGCGGCTGAGGTTTTTTGTGAGGGGTTGAGGAGATGTGGGGCCAATCCCACCAGGGAGGGCCTAGTGGCTGCAATGGAGACATTCAGAGACTGGAATGGAATCATGGCTAAGGGCATAACCTACACCCCAGAATGGCGGTCAGGCAAGGCTTCGATGTACTTCATGAGGTTTGCCAAGCCCAAGTTCGAGGAGGACTCGATCGAAGTCATATCAGGCTGGGTTAAGCTGAAGATATGACGTTGGGGCACAGCTTGCGTCCGGAGGGTCGAAAGCAGGCGCCGCAAACGGCAACAAGGGCTAAGCAAGTCGTCTAAAGCGTATTGGCAGCAAGGCTCAAACCTCAATCAGGGAAAACGGGATGATTGCGCAAAGACTATCTGAGAATTGCTAAACAGTATAGTCTGAAGATACTACGATTTTTTCGTAGTATCTTTTCTTATGCTGCGAAACAATCGCAGTGTTGCA
>DUWJ01000230.1 GCA_012842765.1 Bacillota bacterium
CTATATTCCCAGAGGCGGCGGCCCGAAGCTGAAGGATAGCTGCACAAAGGGCAGTCCCGCGCTCTTCATAGGGCCATCGAATGAATCCTTGAAGGTCATCCCATCCATCCATCCGGTCGGGCTGTACAAGAAAGAGTATCCTCCAGTGATCGTAATATCGATTAGCGCCGACAGCGGGAAAGCTATGGATGCCTGAGGCTGGGCTAGAAGATAAGGCCGCCAGACCGAAGCAGAGCTGGCCGCGCCCAGCGCCTCGTCAAAGTCGGAGATCATGCCGCGCTTTGTGGTAAGCGACGCCATTCCCCCTCCAAGCACTGTACCTAATCCGACATGGGCTTTCGGAGAATCCACGGCACTGTATTCAACCAAGATTCCCCCGTAATTGAACGCAAGAGTAGCTATCTTCGGCTCTGCTCCAGCAGTAGGCTTCGAAATGGCCTCGCCTCCACCATACCATCCGCCTATGGACCATTTTCCGTTTCCGACACCAACTGTTCCATAGCCGCCCCACGTGAGCATGCCGCCGGGAAGCTGGTTGAATTCGGCATCAACCAGAGATTCATTGAGATCATCAACCCTGAGGAAAACCCATCCGACTGAGTTCCCACCGCCGCCCACCTGCGCAGAACAGGCACCCGCAGTCACAACGACCAGGGTTACGGCAACAATCATAGATACGTTCAGTTTTCGAAGCCTCTTTGCTTGCATAGCGTCTACCTCACTTTACTTGCGTTCGCAGAGCTCTATAAGGACTCCACCTGTAGCTTTCGGATGCAGGAAAGCGATCCGCGCTCCGCCTGCTCCATAGCGAGGCTTCTCGTCGATGAGCCTGATCCCTTCAGCCCGCATCTTATCGAGCGCAGCGTCGATGTCGTCCACTCTCAAGGCTATGTGCTGAATTCCCTGTCCCCGTTTTTCTATGAACTTGGCGATCGGACCCTCAGGATCGGTCGACTCAAGAAGTTCTATCTCCGTATCGCCTATAGGTAGAAAAGCAACTTTGACCTTCTGCTCTTCCACCACTTCAGTTCCTTGGAGCTCAAGTCCGAACGTTTCGGTATACAGTTTGAGGGCCTCTTCAAGATCTGCCACCGCAATTCCTATATGGTCCACCGATTTGACCAAATCAGTCCCCTCCCGCGAATCTATTTGACGATCATCTCATAAAGCTCATTGCCTGCTGAATAAGGGTCGATCTCCCTTCGGGCAACCTTCCACGCCAGTTCCTCTGCAGCAGCGAATGCACCGCGATCGTCTGTGAGCCCGCGCCAAATCCTTCCCGATGCAATCTGCATCGTCTCCGAACGTGCACGCCTGTATCTCCGATCGTCCAACTCACCGGTTCCGGCCAGATAACGCATATGCTCATCGCAGGCGTCGAAAAGTTCGCCTACCCCTTCACCCGTCTCAGCCAATGTCTGGAGGATCGGAGGATGCCAACAGGGCCTCGCTGCCTCCTCGTCCACTGTCTCTTCTCTTTCAGAGCCCGCCGCTCCGAGCGCCGAAACTCCGTGATGCCCCGCGGATCCGGCGATTCTGCTCGTTCCGCCGCCTCCCCTAGACGCAACGGAACTGAGCTCCAGAGCTATCCGAATCTCAGCTACCACTCTTTCCACACCCGGGCGGTCTTTTTTGTTCACGGCGAACAGATCACCGATCTCCATTACGCCGGCCTTTATGACCTGAATATCATCGCCCAACCCAGGCACTTGCACCAGCACGACGGTGTCAGCGATCGAGGCTATCTCCACCTCGGATTGGCCCACACCCACAGTCTCGATGATTACGTAATCATACCCGGCAGCATCCAGCACGTCCACCGCGCCAGACGTAGCACGCGATATACCGCCAAGCTGGCCCCTGGTGCCCATGCTTCTGATGAACACTCCATCATCTAAGGCATGGCGCTGCATTCGAAGACGATCGCCCAAAAGCGCCCCGCCTGTGAACGGGCTAGTAGGGTCGACCGCCACTATTCCCACAGTTTTTCCGCGTTCCCTGCACACCGCCGCCATCTTGTCGACGAGTGTGCTCTTTCCGGATCCGGGCGGACCGGTAATCCCTATTACGTGCGCCTTCCCTGTAAACGGGTAGATCTCCGAATACAGGCCCTCGAATCCTGGAACACAATCTTCAATGAGGGATATGAGCCGGGACACGGCCCGGATATCCCCGCTAAGGGCCCGGCTCACCACTTCCGTTCGGCCCATGCTTACGACCGCCTCTTCACGTTCTCTTCTATGAACTTAACCGTTTCCGATGTACTTGTGCCAGGAGTGAATATGTCCGCTATGCCACATTCTTTGAGGGCAGGGATGTCCTCATCCGGGATGATGCCCCCGCCCACGACGAGAATATCGTCGACACCCTTCTCACGCAGCAGGTCCATGACCTTCGGGAAAAGGACATTGTGTGCACCCGAAAGTATCGACATGGCGATCACATCGACGTCTTCCTGAATAGCAGCCGCCACGATCTGCTCCGGCGTCTGCCTGAGCCCTGTGTATATCACTTCCATGCCTGCGTCACGAAGGGCACGTGCCACAACTTTGGCACCTCTGTCATGCCCATCGAGACCTGGCTTTGCGACCAAAACCCTAATCTTCCTGCCAGTATCAGTACCCATGCTGTCGCCCATTCTCCCTTCCTGCTAGTAGGCCCCTGAGGGCTTGTATTCTCCGAATACTCCGCGCAAAGTGTCGCATATCTCTCCCAATGTGGCGTATTCTCTGACTGCGTCAAGAATATACGGCACGAGATTGTCAGTTCCTTCGGCCGCTGCCTTGAGCGCTTCAAGGCTCTTTTCCACAGCCTCGCCATTCCTTGAAGCTTTCACATCCGCCAGTTTTTTGCACTGCAGATCGGCAACGGCGGGGTCTACCTTGAGAAGGCCCTTCGGCGGCTCCTCCTCTATGTAGAATTCGTTGACGCCGACAACAATCCGGTCTCCCGACTCTATCTCCATCTGGTACCGATAAGCGCTCTCTTCTATCTCGCTCTGGATGAACCCTCGCTCGATTGCCATAGGCGCTCCGCCCATCTCGTCGATCCGGCGGATGTAATCGGCGGCTGCCTCCTCAATCTGAGTGGTAAGAGCCTCTACATAGTAAGAGCCTGCAAGGGGATCAATAGTGTCGGCGACACCGCTCTCGTATGCGATGATCTGCTGCGTACGCAAGGCAATCATCACCGATTCCTGGCTTGGAAGCGCTAGGGCTTCATCTCGGGAGTTGGTGTGCAGCGACTGAGTGCCTCCGAGAACAGCTGCAAGCGCCTGCAATGCCACCCTGACAATGTTGTTGTCAGGCTGCTGCGCCGTTAGAGTGGACCCGCCCGTCTGGGTATGGAACCGGAGCCTCATAGACTTTTCCTTCTTGGCTCCGAACCTTTCCTTCATGATCCTCGCCCACAGCCTTCTCGCCGCTCTGAACTTGGCAACTTCCTCGAAAAGGTCGTTATGGGCTGCAAAGAAGAACGACAACCTAGGAGCGAATTCGTCCACATCAAGACCCGCGTCTATAGCCGCCTGAACATAGGCGATTCCGTCAGCGAGCGTGAAGGCGAGTTCCTGTACTGCTGTGGCCCCTGCCTCTCTGATATGGTAGCCACTTATGCTGATGGTGTTCCAGTTTGGAACGTTTGCAGAACAATACTCGAATGTGTTGGTTATGAGGCGCATTGACGGTTTCGGTGGGAAAATGTAGGTGCCGCGGGCGGCATATTCCTTGAGGATGTCATTCTGAATAGTTCCGTTAAGCTTCTCCGGCGACACGCCCTGTTTTTCCGCGACTGCGATATACATGGCCAAAAGGACTGCAGCCGGCGCGTTGATGGTCATGGAGGTGGAAACCTTGTCTAGCGGTATCTCGTTGAAAAGAATCTCCATATCCGCAAGAGAATCTATCGCCACCCCAACTTTCCCAACTTCCCCCAATGCCAGCTCGTGGTCGGAATCGTATCCTATCTGAGTCGGGAGGTCGAACGCAACTGAAAGCCCGGTCTGCCCTTGTTCCAGCAGGTACCTGTAGCGTTCGTTCGATTCCTCCGCCGTGGCAAAGCCGGCATATTGCCGCATTGTCCACAAGCGCCCCCGATACATCGTGGGTTGAACTCCACGCGTGTATGGGTATTCTCCCGGAAATCCAAGGTCCTCAAGATAGTCGATGCCCTCAGTATCCAACGGTGTGTAAACAGGCTGGACCTCGATGCCAGAAGTCCCTTCGAACTTCTCCCGTCGTTCAGGGAACCTGGCGCAGGTTTTGCCGTAGGTCGTGCTCTTCCAACGATCCAGCTCGCCCTTGAGATTGCTTTGGTTCAATTCAACTATCCCTCCAACATATACATGCACGAGCCGCCTCAATCGCTGCATAGCTAAAGAGACGTACCCTTGTTTTATATTCCACATCATCCCTCATTCACCTGCTAGACTATGACAGGGTTGGAGTGTCAAGACCAGAGTAAGAATGTGAATAAAGCACAGTTCATAAATGCAATATTTCGTCAGGAGATCCTGCTCCATCCTACCCCGTCGTGTTGTCCCTTTTGCATTGTGCATCGCTTTCGCTTTGACGCTTCCATGCCAGTTACAAACCATCCCCCAACAATGGCAAATGGCATTAGCTTCTTTCGCATGAGTGTTGGAGTTGCCAAGTTGAAGTTGCCGCGTATGCCGGCCCCTTGGCTGGCAAAGCCAGCCTGCTCTTCTCGCATGATCCATACCAGTGCGCGCAGGTGTTTGTCATTGTCGAATGACGCAATAGACGATCGCGTATCGCCTCCGCGAGCATTGAGGTTGCTGAGTTGTTGGATAGTTTGCATTGTCAGAGGCCAGGATCACCTAAGTAAGTCTCAACAACTTCCTGAGTGATCCTCGAGTGCAGTTTAGGCTTTGGCTGATGCAATGCTGGCTCGATGCCTTGGTCAACTCATTAGGCTACCTCGCCAATGCAAGGCCCAGCTGGGTTCGGAACATCGAATCAGGGCGGCGCATGGAGTTTGATAGACACTAAAGAAATCCACCTGTTGCTTTCGAGTTTCAAGGGCCACAGCATTTCGTGATAACGAAAGAAGAGCGACAAAGGCGAGACGACCGTAAAGCAGGCATATGCGCCAGTGCGGATGTCCATCGCCCCGACTACGCTCATCTTCTGGTTCGTGCCGGGCATCGGAATCCACACCTGCTTGTCGCGCAGCATCCACATGGATCTTAGAATCGGGAACATACGCACGCCGCCTTCGTCATCATAATCATAAAGAACATGGTTGCCTGCCGTCGGCGAGCTGAGGACTGTGCTTATAGCACTCGTCTTGTCCCTTGCCCGGGGATCATATCCCGGCTCGGCTGAGTGTCGAGGGCAGTTGTGCCTGTGACCCAAACCCTTCAAGGAAACATACATTGTCGATGCGCAGATTCAGACCCCGTATTGGACTGCGGCATAGACGCGAAAGCGCACCGCAGTCAAGATGGAACATGCATACTCGAGTCCCGAATTGTGCAACATCTTGCCAGGCCACCGGCCCAAATAGCGCTCGAGAATTTCCGTCCCAAACAGGCTATTACCTATGCAGGAAAGTGCATTTTGTAGCAGAACTACTATTCTATCAATTGCAAGAGGGGAGGCTTATCCGTGAAACACCAACTACGCACTCACCTTGCCACAGCGCTGGCAACGCTGTGCTTGTTGGCAGTATCCGCTGGCGCTCTAGGCTCATCCGTTACTTTGCTAGATGGAACCACGTACGATGCAGATCTAGTAGGTTTCTTCACCTTTGATGGAGTGGACCATTTCGTCTTCCGACTGACCGACGGATATCTCATGGCCTGTCCTCGATCTGACGTGATGCTGATACAAGTGAGCCAATCATCCATGGGCAGCACCCAGGTTGGACAGCAGGTACCGCCCCCAGCTATTGCCATCCCTTCGACGCCAATATCGGGTCCATTGTTCGAACTCTCCGGCATATGGAGCGCTGACCTCAACGGATTCGGCGGTGAGATCAGGATCGAACAGAGCGGTACAACACTCTCTGGTAGCGTCTTCGGAGACACCTTGGCAAACGGCAGAGTGTCACCTGACGGCTTAGTCGCCTTCGAACGAATAGTCGGCAGCGGCAATCAGGTGTATTGTGGCACGGTCTCGCGGGATGCATCAGGAAACTTGATCATGGAAGGAACCTTCGACTGCAATATCACAGGCGGAAAAGGTCTTCCCTGGCATGCAGTGTTGACGAAGCCTTCCGCGGGGTCGCCATCGGCTCAGCTTCCGACAACACAGCCAAGCCAACCCGCAGTCCCGCCAGCGCTCGAGCCAAGCTACTTGCAAGCAGAACGTGAACCCAACTATAATATCGCAACCGCAAATCCAATAGCCATTAATACAAATGTCACAGGCGCCATCTCCACAGATGGTGATATTGACATGTACAAGGTTACGGTGACCACACATGGAACTTTCCACGTGACATGTACACAGCCCGCAGATTTCTTCATGGCAATACTGAATGAAGCGGGAAGTCAGATCGCCGGAGGTGATCTGGGAAGCAGCGGGACAACAATGGTGCTCAATGCCGACGTTTTTGAACCAGGCAACTACTATATACTCGTACGCGGATACTCAGGCAACATCAAGTCTGATACCCCTTACACCCTTAGGGCAGAGTTTCGGGAAGCCCGTGATGCCTTCGAGCCCAACGACAACGTTAACCTGGCATCGGCAGTCGTCTCCGGAAGGCAGTTCGATTCCTTCATCTATAGGCCCGGGGACATCGATTACTACAGCGTCAGTGTTTCTGGACCCGCCACCATCAAAGTGACGTCTACACAGCCGGCCGACTACTACCTCTCCATCGTGGACAGTTCCGGCACAAAGGAGCTCTACGGCGGCGACTTAGGAAGCAAAGGAACTAACATGCTTCTTGAAGGGGACGTATACGACCCGGGAACCTACTACGTAGTGATGCGCGGGTACAACAAGGACATATACGAAATGCACACTCCCTACACCATGACCATAACCGTTACGCACGGAGGTACTGACAGATTCGAGCCGAACGACACGCCTGGGCAGGCCGCAGTGCCGCCTCTTGGGCAAACCTTCGCAGCGTTCATATCCCGCCCGGGCGACCTAGATTACTACAAAGTGGACATCGCTGGACCATCTCAGGTTGTGGCAGAATCTGACCAACCAGTTGACTTGCATCTCTCCCTCATTGACCGCGACGGCAAGACAGTACTCCTCGGCGACGACTACGGCCATCCAGGGAACAAGATGGTCCTGACCCATGACATATTCCAGCCTGGAACGTATTACGTATTGATGCGGGGATATAACACCAACATATACAGCATGCACACCCCTTACAACATGAAGATCACAGTCAAGCCTGCACTGTACGACCCCGCAGAACCCAATAATTCCGCCAATGAGGCCAAGAGCATTCAGCTAGGACAGCCGGTAACCGGGGTGATCGCAACAGGCACTGATGAGGATTGGTGGCAGTTCACTGCACCCCTCTTGGGCAAGGTGCGGATAACCTGCACACAGACGGCCGACTTCAGACTCAGAGTCGTGGATGCAACAGGAAAGGAGATAACCAATCAGGACCTGGGCAACAAGGGAACTCTCATGGACCTCACGTTGCAGCTCACACCACTGACAAGGTATTACGTAGTTGTGCAGCCATACAGCAGCAGTTGCTATAACATGTTTGAAGCTTATCAACTCATTGTAGGCTCAGCTATCTAGTCAGCTGTCAACAGAAGAAGATGAGATGAACGATGAAGCCGCCGCATCCGCGGCGGCCTTCCTTTTTGTTTGCCGCATGCTCCCTGCATGGCTCCCCGCCATACCCCATCGTGCATCCAAGCTGTCCGGGACAGAGCTACCTCAGCACCTCGTACCCGGCATCCTCCACCGCACGAACCAAGTCTGCAGGCTTTGCCGCGTTCCTGTCGTATACGACCCTGGCGGACTTAGCCTCAAGATCAACCTCTGCCGACTCGACTCCTACTACACCCATAAGAGCACCCTCCACAGCGGCTTTGCAATGCCCGCAACTCATTCCAGCCACGTTGAGCAGAGCCTCACTGTAATCGCCTACCATTCCGGCAGCGGCAGCGGATTTCTCCGTGGATCCCGGTCCGGCCACCATGTTCTCCTTGCTATCTGACGTGCTCTTCCTGCCATAGGGCATATTATCTACCCCTTTCACCTCTGTCCTGGAGATCCCTCGAGGCCTCTCTTTTCCGAACCCTCTCAATCGCAATGAATTCGAAACTACCGATACCGAGCTCAACGACATCGCAGCCCCGGCATACACTGGCGGAAGAACTCCGAAAGCCGCAAGAGGGATCCCAATGGTATTGTAGACAAAGGCCCAGAAAAGATTCTCCTTAATTATGGTAATAGTCTTCTTGGCCAGCTTAATGGCATCGAGGAGCTTGCCCAAATTACCCACAATGGTAATATCCGCAGCTTCCATGGCAACATCAGTCCCTGTACTCATGGCAACCCCTACATCCGCAGTGGCAAGGGCAGGGGCATCATTTATCCCATCACCCACCATGGCAACGGCAAGCCCAGCCTCCTGCAGCCGTTCAACCTCGCGCGCCTTGTCCTCAGGAAGAACCTCAGCCAGGACGTTGGGTTTGGGTATTCCAACACGTTCGGCGATAGCTGCCGCTGTGCGCGCGTTGTCACCGGTAATCATATATACGTCTATGCCGAGGTCCTGAATCCCCTTGATGGCCTCCACCGAACCCGGCCGTACTTGATCGGCGATTCCATAGACCGCAGCGACCGCTCCGTCCACCGCCTGAACTACGGCGGTCCGCCCCTCATCTTGCATTCTGGCAACAGAGGCCCCCACAGCGCCTGCGGCAATCAAACTCGTAACCGGGACTTCTGAACCAGCCCCATTCGTCTCCTCAGCCGTCCCCGCCACCAGCCCGCTCCCGAACCTGCGCTCGGCTGCAAGCCCTTCACGGTCCACGGATACGCCAAGTTCATCTAAAAATCGAAGCGTTCCGACGGCAACCTGTCTTCCTTCCACAGTTGCGACGATGCCGCGCCCCGGAACCGTCCTAAACTCGTCGGGCATCGGAATATCTATCCCTGCCTGCTCAGCCGCTTCTACTATCGCCCTGCCGAGCGGATGCTCTGAAGCCCGTTCAGCAGAAGCGGCGAGTCGAAGCGCCTCTTCACGCCCGTGAGGTGCAAAGACTTCGACTTCTTCAAGCGACGGCACGCCCGCTGTAATCGTCCCAGTCTTGTCGAGGACTACTGCCTTCACTGAGCTAAGCCTTTCCAGATGCTCTCCCCCACGTATCAAGATACCCAGCTCGGCGCCACGCCCAGTGGCTACCATGATAGCCGTCGGGGTCGCGAGCCCGAGCGCACAAGGACACGCGATGACCAGCACAGCCGTGGCGTTCACCAATGCCTGAGACGCGCCTATTCCTGCAGCCATCCATCCTGCAAACGTAACCACAGCCACAACCAGAACCGCGGGGACGAAATAGTATGACACCACATCCGCCAAACGCTGTATCGGCGCCTTACTTCCCTGCGCTTCTTCCACCATGCGGATAATCTGAGCAAGCGCAGTCTCCGAGCCCACCCGGGTCGCCCGCATCTTGAGCATCCCGTGGCCGTTGAC
>DUWJ01000466.1 GCA_012842765.1 Bacillota bacterium
ATTTCCGTCAGGGAGCAGCGTTCCCAAGTTTGTAGCGTCGGCCACATGGAGCATCTCGCTTTCGCGCTCTCTCGAAGCACAGAAGGCAGAGATCAATGTGGATCAAAAGAGGCAGTCGGTAACTGAAAGGCGTGAGGCATTGGCAGAGAATGTGGAGAAAAGCCTTGAGCAATTACATATTTCGGTATGGTCGGCAGCCAAATGGGTGAAGCAGCTTGAGCAATCCCAAGAGTCCTATGATACAGCTTTGAAGTCGTATAAAGACGGCGAATTGCTGTTAGTGGACCTGGAGCGAGCGCAGCTCAATTTGCAAAAAGCTCGCAATAGCTATATTGCAAACTGGTATGGTGTGTGGGAACTCTGGTACACGCTGGCCAATACGTGCCGGGTTGAAGACCTGGGCATGGGGAACCGATAGTCATCAAAAAACGATCCGGAGGTGTGTTGGGTGAAACGAAATTGCATGTTGAAAATGGTACCCGTCTTGCTGGCAGTAACGTTGGTGCTAAGCGGCATTGCGCTCGCGGGGGAATATGTAGATGAAACACTGGAGGTGACTTTGGCTCAGTATGTCGAGGCATATGTGGGAAACAGCGATGCAGTGAAGGCAGCTCGGGAAGATGCTGAGAATGCGCAGACCCAGTGGCAGCGGGCTGTTGATGAGAAGAAGGCTGCATTGACTGTGAAAGAGCTTGAGAATGCTGCCGAGACTAAGCGACTCGCTTTGGATGAGGCGGTGAACAATGCAGCTTTGCAGGCTGTTCAGGCCTATGTAGGACTCGGACAGGCACTAAGGGAGCTGGAGGCCAAACGCGTTTCTTTGGCTGTGTCACAGGAAAGGCTACGAGTTACGAATTTGCGGTATGAAGCAGGGCTTACTACCAAAGATGCCGTATTAGAACAGGAAAACTCGTATCTTTCAGCTTCTGATTCGCTTTTAAAGGCAGAGCAGAGCCTGAGGCAGACGAAACGGAGTTTCTGCCAGAACATCGGAGCTGAACTTTGTGATGATATTGTGCTGGCCACTGACGTTAGTACATTATATGGCGGCGTGCCCGAGTACGGCCTTAACGACTCTATCGAGGCTGCGCAGGGAGTTGGTTCCTCATACTTTTCAGCGGCCGCAGGCAGGGAATTGGCAAGAAGGAAGTATGAGGCGCTTCAAGATCCGCTGATTGCTACGCCTACGGAGCGTGAGACAGCGGAAAAGTCATGGAAGGACGCCGAGACCCGATTTGCCAGCGCCGAGCAGTCTTTGATAGATTCCATAGAAAATGCTCTGGTGGAGCTGGAATCGCTGGTCAGAAACTTGAACATGCAGACCATCTCCGCGCAGCGCGCTCAGAGCAACCTAGAGGTTGCCAGAATCAAGTTTCAACACGGAGAGATGCTCCAGTATGAACTCGATAACGAGACAAGCTCAGCTAATCAGGCACTATACAGAATGGCCAAAGCAAAGGAAGACCTGTTTGTACATATGTTGAAGTTGGAATCGCTCATAGGCGGCAGCGTCCTGGACATCGTGATGAGCAAGAAATGAGGCGAGATTCGTGACCAAAGTTCTTCTGGCGGATGATGAGGCAAGAATGCGCAGGCTCGTATCGGATTTTCTCAAACGGGAGGGCTTTGTCATCCTTGAAGCTGAGAATGGCCGGGAGGCTTTGGATCTTTTCCTCAGCGACCAAGACATAGAGCTCGTGATATTGGACGTAATGATGCCGGGCATGGATGGTTGGGTGGTCTGCCGCGAGATACGCAGGAGATCACAGGTGCCGATAATAATGCTTACAGCAAGAGCCGAAGAGAGTGATCAACTCTTCGGCTTCGATATTGGGGCTGATGAGTACATTACAAAACCCTTCAGCCCCATGATACTCGTAGCTAGGGCTAAAGCCTTGCTCAGACGCACGCAGGCGGGCGATGGAGGACTCAGGCATCTTGGATTGCTGGAGATAGATGAAGGCAGGCACGTGGTGAGCGTGGACGGTGAAAGACTGGAGCTGAGCCCCAAGGAATTCGAGCTTCTGGTCTACTTTGCCGACAATGCCAACCTAGCC
>DUWJ01000462.1 GCA_012842765.1 Bacillota bacterium
ACTTCACCAGATGATAAGCAGAGGCGATACAGCCTACGCGTCGATAGGATCTCCTGACGAGCGATACATAACTCTTCGAGGGCAGCGTTACGTTCCAGGAGAGGACAGGTCGCGATTTCTGTACCCCCTTGTCTTCTGCCGTGAATGTGGCCACGAGTATTACAGCGTGACGCGGGTGACTCAGACCGGAACTGGGCGCGTGTGTTACGAGCCTCGCCAGTTTGGCGAGATGACTTTCGATGATGATGAACGGGACGACATATCGTATCGCCCCGGCTATCTTTACATTGACGATGACAAGCCATGGACGATGGATGATGTTGAGATTATGGCAAGGGTCCCCGATAACTGGGTGGAGGAAATGGCAACCGGGCGGAGGGTGAAAAGATACTATCAAGAGAGAGTGCCAAGCCTTGTTGCTCTTAGTCCAGATGGGACAGTGGCCGAATCCACAGATGATGAGCGCATCCTGTGTGCATTCGTGCCGTCTCCATTCCAATTTTGCCCGTATTGCGGGATTGCGCACACGTCAATCTTGGGGGGTGAATACGGCAAGCTGTCTACCCTTGCTACAGAAGGACGGAGCAGCGCCACAACGATCATCAGCCTGTCAGCCGTGGAATCATTGCGCAAGTGCCGCGAAATCGATGAGAGCACTCGAAAACTTCTCAGTTTTACTGACAATCGGCAGGATGCTTCGCTTCAGGCAGGCCATTTCAATGACTTTGTACAGGTGGGCCTGATCCGCTCTGCCCTATACAGGGCTATGAGGGAGGCGGGAGATGAAGGGCTCACCCACGATCTGCTTCCCGTCAAAGTCCTTGATGCGCTGGATCTTCCACTCGAATCGTATGCCTTTGGAGGCGAGCATGGTCTTGACTATCAAGCTAGAATCCGTGCCCGCCAATCTATGCAGAGTGTGTTGGAATACAGTTTGTACTGTGATCTCGAACGCGGTTGGCGTATCACATCCCCCAATCTGGAGCAGTGCGACTTGCTTAGAATTGAGTACATGGCTCTGGATGAACTGTGCGCAGACGAAGATGTTTGGCGCAGAAGGCATCGGGCCTTGGCTGATGCCCCGCTTGAAACAAGAAGGCTCGTATGTGAGGTTCTCCTTGACTACATGAGGCGCGGCCTTGCAATCAATGTGCAATGTTTGGACCCTGACTACAGTGAAGTGATCCTTCGTAGAAGTGAACAGAATCTCATCGAGCCTTGGGCCATCGATGAGGGCGGGAGAATGAAGACAGCTGCTGCACTCTTTCCCAGCGCTCGTCCGAAGACATGGGACGGTGGAGGCGACGACCTCTACGCTTCCGGAAGGGGCTTGTACTGCGGTTATCTCCGGAGAAGCACAACTTTCCCGAACTATTCCGAGAAACTCAGCTTGGATGAAGCTGAAAGCGTGTTGATGGATCTCCTGGAGGTGCTTTGCTACGGAGGGCTTGTCGTTGAGGTTCCCGAATACCGCAGGCGGGACAGAAGCGTTCCAGGCTATCAGCTGAGGGCCAGCGGGATGGTGTGGAAGGCTGGAGATGGAACGAATCCCAGACCTGACCCCTTACGCACGTGGCCTGGATCGGAGAATCTCCAAAGAGCCAATCCGTTCTTCTTGGAACACTACACTGAGAAGGCCAGGGAGCTTCAGGGGATAGAAGCGCGGGAGCATACCGCTCAGGTATCTGCTGAAAATAGGCTGGAGAGGGAAAGGCTCTTTCGCCAAGGGCAGCTTCCAGTTCTCTATTGCTCGCCCACTATGGAATTGGGTGTTGATATTAGAGACTTGGCCGTGGTGAACATGCGCAACGTTCCTCCGAACCCTGCAAACTATGCGCAGCGGAGCGGACGCGCCGGGAGAAGCGGCCAACCTGCCCTTGTGGTCACGTATTGCTCTACCTTTAGTTCTCACGACCAGTACTTCTTCCGCCGGCCGGAGCTGATGGTTGCAGGATCTGTTCTGCCGCCACGCATGGAGCTTGCAAATGAGGACTTGCTGAGGGCGCACATCCATTCGATGCTGCTCTACGAGGCCCAAATCTATTTGGGGCGATCAATGGCCACCGTTTTGGACATGTCAGGCGAAAAGCCAACTCTTGCGGTAAATGAAATCATCGCGTCTGCCCTGCGAGATCCAGCTATACTGGCTCATACTCGCGTTTCGGCGGAACGGGTTCTTGCTTCTCTCAAGACACAACTGGAGACGGTTGATTGGTATACCGATCGCTGGCTTGAGGATGTGTTGAACCAGGCCTACATGAGCTTTGATCGTGCATGTGAGCGTTGGAGAGGTCTTTACAGATCCGCTATGGCTCAAGCAAAAAGAAATGACAAGATACAGCTAGATCCGTCTGCCGATAGTCGTAAGAAAAGAAGAGCCGGCGATTTACGGGACGAAGCAATTAAGCAGCTTAACTTGTTGACTAATGATGGGGACTATGAAGACTCTGACTTCTATCCGTACCGCTACTTCGCCGGAGAAGGCTTCTTGCCTGGATACAATTTTCCCCGACTGCCTCTATCGGCATATATCCCTGGGCAGCGAGGGCCGAGGGGAAAGTGGGAGTCCATCTCCCGCCCACGCTTCTTGGCTATATCCGAGTTTGGGCCCAGGTCTTTTATATATCACGAAGGCACCCGTTATCAGATCCGCAAGGTTATTTTGCCACCCCAGGCTGTTGCAGGCGATGAACGGGAGCTTGCTCTTGAGACCATGAAACAATGCACTGCATGTGGGTGTATCCATCCGTGCAATGACGGAGATGACATTATTGTTTGCTCCAACTGCGGGCAGCGATTGGGCACCGCACTCTCGAGTCTCTTCAGGATGACCAATGTCTCCACTGAACGAGCTGCCAGGATCAACTGTGACGAGGAAGAGAGACAGAGAGTGGGTTATGACATCCGGGTAGGTTTCAGGTTCGCCAATATTGGAGGCAAGCCCAGCTTTCGGGTGGCTCGGGTGATATGCGGCGATGAGCAGCTTGCCACTATTACGTACGCGCCTTCGGCGACCATTTCCAAGATCAATTTGGGCTGGCTCAAGCGCAAGGAGGACGATGTGCTTCCGGGGTTCGTTCTCGACCTGGAAACAGGCCGCTGGGCCAGGGGCAGCAAGACGTTGGAGCGGGTCGACGAGTCTGTCGCCGATGAAGATGAGGTGTCAAGGACCCAGAAACGCGTCATTCCCTATGTTGATGACACGAAAAACTGCCTCATACTCACCCCCTCTCACATGCTTGACGAATCCGCCATGGCAACCCTTCAGGCTGCGCTTAAGAGCGCGATTCAGATCAAGTACCAGCTGGAAGATTCAGAACTTGCCGCTGAACCTCTTCCTTCGAGAAGTGATCGACGCCTTATTCTGTTCTATGAGGCCGCCGAGGGCGGCGCCGGGGCTCTGAGGAATCTCATAGATGATCCTCAGGCTCTGTCTGAGATTGCCAGAGAAGCCTTGAGCATATGCCATTACGACCCTGATACCTTAGAAGATCTAGGCGGCGGTGCGGATGATGAGGAAGGGTGCGAGGCCGCGTGCTATGACTGCCTGATGAGTTATTCAAACCAGATGGACCATGCGATTCTCGACAGAAAGCATGAGAAGGTGCTGGAGTTTCTCGAGAACATGAAGGACTCGCGTACTGAGGCCTCTCCGGTGGGCATGCCGCGTGGGGAGCACCTGGAGGTTTTACTGGCTAAGTGCGACTCCGATCTTGAACGCAAATGGCTGAAGTTCATAGCTGATCTCGACTTGAGGCTTCCTACAGAGGCACAGAAATACCTGGCTGAGGCCAATACGAGGGTTGACTTCTACTATGAGATAGAGTCAGCCCCTGCTGTGGCTGTATACATAGACGGTCCTGTTCACGAGATTCGAGATCGTGCGCGGGTCGACAGAGACCAGGAGGCGGGCCTTGCACAACTTGGAATCATGTGCCTGAGGTTCAGCTATGACGACGACTGGGAACGGATCATAGCAGAGCAC
>DUWJ01000231.1 GCA_012842765.1 Bacillota bacterium
AAAGGTCCCCACACCCTGTCGCCTAGTAATGAGGCCATCCATCTCCAACATGCTAAGAGCCTCGCGAATGGTGTTTCGGCTCACACCGAAGCGCTGTGATAGCTCCTCCTCTGTAGGCAAGCGATTGTCGGGGAAGGCCCCGCGAACTATATCATTTTTGAGTTGGGACGCTATGCCTATGTAAAGAGCGCCGGCAGGTTTCATAGGCTCAGTCGATGTCATGAGTCATTCAACCTCTCTTCATTACTTGCTCGACATAGTTGTTCAACAACTCAGGAAAAGCATACACTCAATTTGTCCCAATGTCAACAGTGCAAAAATGGTTTATACTGCGTGTTGTCGGCATATCAGCACCTCCTATCTTGTTGGACCATTGTTCCTGCCCGATTACGCACCGCAATGCACACGTAAAATTGCCCTTCCATGCAGCATAAGGCCTGCCTTTTGTATGCACATCGAGCGCCTTCCTTGTTGGTAATAGCAACTGCGGACGCTATATACGTCCTACAATAAGCCCAGGGCGCCCCGTCGGGGCGCCCTAGTTCGCATCGTATCATTAATCTAATCTATGTTGGGCCTTCGCCCAATTCAGCACACAGCCGGCGGTTGAGGCGTATTGGGAACAACGTGAGGCAATGGCACGTCTCTCATGGTTCCACCCTGCTCGTCCCCTGCTTCGCCCACTGCGTAGTCGGCGCCGAATGATGACTTTTCATCGTCCTTAGCAGAGAGAAGGGCGATTGCCAGCACCTCATCCATATGGGAGACTTCAATGAATGTCATGTCGCCAGCAACATTTTCCGGCAACTCCTCGAGATCCTTCTTGTTATCGTCAGGGATTATCATCGTACGAATGCCTGCTCTATGGGCAGCTAGTGTCTTCTCCTTAAGCCCGCCCACTGGCAATACTCTCCCACGCAGCGTTATCTCGCCCGTCATGGCCACGTCATTTCTCACAGGGACGCCCGAGAGAGCCGAGGCCAAAGCAGTGGCCATGGTTATGCCTGCAGACGGCCCGTCTTTGGGAATTGCACCTTCCGGAACATGGATATGGACGTCCATCTTCTCGTAGAAATCCTCTGGGATGCCAAGTTCACGAGCGCGCGACCTGACATAAGTATATCCGGCCTGGGCTGACTCACGCATAACGTCGCCCAGTTTTCCGGTGAGGATCAGCTTACCGCTGCCCTTCATGGCCGAAACTTCGATGTCCAGGGTGTCGCCGCCAGTCTCAGTCCAGGCGACGCCTACCGCCACGCCAACCTTGCTGTCAAGGTCGGCAACGCCGTAACGATACTGAGGCACACCGAGATACTCCTGAAGATCTGCGCCGCCAACGACGAAAGGCCCTTCTGCCCCCGCCACTACTTCTCTGGCAATCTTGCGGCAAATCGCTCCTATCTGGCGTTCGAGACTTCGCACGCCAGATTCCCGCGTATAACAGCGGATGATCTCGCGCACCGCATCTTCCTGGATAACGACATTCTCTTCCGAAAGACCGTTCTCCGACAACTGCTTGCGGATGAGGAAATGCGTTGCAATCTGCACCTTGTCCTCTTCCGTATAGCCCGGAAGCGTTATAATCTCCATCCTATCCTGAAGAGGGCGGGGGATGGAATACAGGTTGTTGGCGGTCGTGATGAAGAGCACGTTGGACAAATCCACCGTGACCTCCATGTAGTGGTCGCCAAACTCCGAGTTTTGCTCGGGATCGAGCACCTCCAGCAAGGCAGATGACGGATCTCCGCGAAAATCGGCAGACATCTTGTCGATCTCGTCGAGGAGAATCACCGGGTTCATGCTGCCCGCTTGCTTGAGAAGCTGAACTATTTTGCCCGGCATCGCCCCTACATAAGTGCGCCTATGGCCACGTATCTCTGCCTCATCCCTGACCCCGCCAAGAGAAAACCTGACGAAGTTCCTGTTGAGGGCTCTGGCAACAGACTTGCCCAGTGAGGTTTTGCCCACACCAGGCGGGCCCACGAGGCAAAGAATAGGTCCGCGCAACTCGTCAGACAGCTGCCGAACAGCGAGAAATTCCAAAATTCTATCTTTGACCTTGTCAAGGCCCCAATGATCCTCATCGAGGATGGCTTCAGCCCGCTCAATATCGAGCCTATCCTCTGTCATTACACCCCACGGAACAGCGAGGAGCCAGTCGAGGTAGTTTCGGACCACGACAGACTCGGCCGCCATCGGAGGCATACTCTCCAGCCTATCAAGCTCGCGAACGGCCTTCTCAAGCACTTCGGGAGGGAAGTTGGCCTCCTCAATCTTCTGCCTGAGCTCTGCGGCTTCAGAGCTGGGGTCGTCTCGGTCACCCAATTCTTTCTGTATAGCGCGCATTTGCTCGCGAAGGTAATATTCCTTCTGGGTCTTTTCCATCTGCTTTCTGACTCGCAAATGGATCTTGCGCTCGAGCTCCAGGATCTCAAGTTCTCGTCTGAGGATCACTGCAAGCCTCTCAAGCCGTGTTCGAACGCTAAAGCACGAGAGAAGCTCCTGCTTGTCCTCGACGCTGAGCGGCATATGAGCCGCTATATCGTCCGCCAGCCTGCCGGGCTCGTCCGTTCCCCCGATAGCCAGCATTATCTCTACCGGCATCTTCTTTGAAAGTTTGACGAATTGCTCAAATTCACGCAATGCGTTGCGGGCAAGAGCCTCGATCTCGCGGTCGCATACTTCCACAGTCGGCATTAGTTCGACTTGAACCATGTAACATGGATCGGATTGTACATATTCATGGATAACGGCCCGCTCGACGCCTTCCACAACAACGCGTATAGTGCCATCAGGCAACTTTACTAACTGCTTTATCGCTGACACTGTGCCTACCGTGTAGATGTCGTCGGGAGATGGCTCATTAACCTTAGCGACCTTCTGAGCGGCAAGGACAATCAGCTTCCCGCATGACATCGCCTCTTCGAGCGCGGCCACCGACTTCTCCCTTCCAACCTCAAGCGGAAGGGTAGTATTAGGAAAGACCACAACTCCCCTGAGAGGAAGAAGCGGCAGACTCTGTGCAACGTTTTCTCTATCTTTATGTGATAACTTGTCCGCTCTAGCCAAGGGATTAAGCACCTCCTACATGCATTCTACCTATTCTCCTTGCCTCTTTGCATTCCTTCAAGAAAAGCGCCTCGGTAAATGCAATACGTGGCAGAACTGGGCAAGTGAAAAACTGCCCTTTTCATGGAGATAAGCGGAGTATTCGAAAAGGATACAGGCGGGTTGGAGATTAGCCCACTCTGGGAGCATGAGAGAGTAAGGATTGCAACATATCCACCCAAAAAGCCGCAGGTTAACACGCCAGCTTTGTTTTGCCGCTGGAGAAAGGATTAGGACCGTAATGTAATCATACCATATTGGGGATTAGGGGAGCGATCTGCGTCACCATAATACTCCGAGACTGGTGGGCAACCTTGATTTGCAAAGTTGGCGAAACACCCCCACCCGCGTGGGGACAAGACTTGACTTAGCTGAAACTCTTCAGCTGGCCACTTGGCGTGCCAATTCTATCCCATTTGCCAGCACCTAGCTGTTTTCAGCCTGTCCGCTCAACCCCGATGCTTTCAGATTTCGCATATACTCTACCACATGTACAATGCAAAAGGCTGTCACCGCCCCAGGCCCACCTATCGCGGACAATCGAGGCGGCGACAGTCATAACCGCAAAGCTTGGCATGCCCGCCCGGCACCCATCTTGAGCAGCACAGACACACTCACCCTGTAATCTGCACTGTGGGAGGCATCGAACCCGTTCCTCCCGGCGCATCCCCTCTGCGGCAACTAGCTGCGGCAGCAACCTCGGGCCAAGGTGTGCATGTCGCTTCAGGTTCGGTCTCAGCTGCATTGCAGGAAGCCGCTATTCTCAAAACCTCATCGATGTCCTCCACTGCGATTACCTGCACATCTGCACGGTCCGCAAACCTCTCGTTCCAGTTCTCCGCAGGGATCAGCACACGGGTAGCCCCCGCGCTCACTGCGGCCTCAACTTTGGCGACAATACCCCCCACCGGCTTCACCTTCCCGTGCACCGAAAGCTCACCGGTCATCGCAACCCTGTTGTCGATGGGTATCTGTCTCGCAGCGGAGAACACGGCAGTAGCCATGGCAATTCCCGCCGACGGGCCATCTACTGGCGCCCCTCCGGGGAAATTGACATGTATGTGGTAGTCCCCGACTTGCAGCGCATGCCGGTTTCGCAGGACGGTCGACACGTTGTCTACCGAACTCCGCGCCATGCTGCGACGGCGTAGGATCTTCGAGCCGTCCCCCTGTTCTTCTTCCTCCACGATTCCGGTCACAATGAAACTTCCCGTCCC
>DUWJ01000232.1 GCA_012842765.1 Bacillota bacterium
CGACTTCATAGTATGATATTCCTCCCCTTCAGCGCTTTTAGACGTCAGCCCTTGATTCCAGCTGACGAGACTCCCTCGACCAAGTACTTCTGCAACAACAGAAATAGAATGAACGTTGGGATAAAGCCCCACACTGCTCCTGCCATGACCACCCCCATTCCTCCCATTTCTCCCCTTGACCCGCTGGCCTGAAGTGCAGACAACCCTATCTGCAGGGTGAACATGTCTCTGGTCTGAGTCATGATCAACGGATACAGGAAATCATTCCACTGCGTCACGAAATTGAACGTAGCAAGAACCGCCAGTGCCGGCTTGCACATGGGGAGCAGTATCTTAGAGTAGAACTGAAATCTAGTGCAGCCGTCGAGACTTGCAGCTTCGTCGTAATCCTTGGGAATTGGCTCCATGAATTGCTTGAGCAAAAAGATCCCAAACGCGCTCGAAGCCGTGGGCAACAGCAATGCCGTGTAAGTGTTTGTAAGATTCAGTTTGGAAAAAAGCAAGAACAACGGTACTAAGGTAGTCTGACTCGGTATTATCAGCATGGACATCATCATCCAAAAGAGTATGTCTTTGCCGGGAAATGACGTCCTGGCGAACGCATAAGCCGCAAGCGAACACGTTATCAGCTGTAGAATTGTGCTTCCGCCCGCCACAATAAAGCTGTTTAGTGTCCATCGCATGATCGGATTCTGCTTAAACAGCATCCTATAGTTCTCCATCGATGGATTCTCAGGGATCCATCTGAACGGATACTCCAATACCTGCGAACCTGGCTTAAGAGACTGGGAAACCATTGCAATAAATGGAACAATCATTGTTGATCCGAGCAATACTAGGATAAAGTAGGTCCAGAAGTTTTTCATCGGCATTTTTCTTAATCGATTCATCGCTCTCACCCTCTCACCTTGCCCGCAGCAGCTTGCTTTGGAGTATGATGATCGGCAATACCATGATCAACATCACTACTGACATAGTTGAAGCGTATCCTAGGTCAAAGTATTGAAAACCTGTTTCATACAAGTAGTAAACCAGCGTAGTTGTGGATCTGGCAGGTCCTCCATGGGTCATCATGTACGGTTGGACGAACATCTGGAACGACCATATTATCAACATCACAGTGGAAAAAAGCGTCGTGGGCCTCAAAAGAGGCAGAGTGATATGCCTGAATACCTGCCATTCTGTGGCGCCTTCCACTCGTGCCGCCTCATGAAGTGCAACGTCAATCTGCTGAAAGCCTGCAAGGAATATGACTATGGTGTAACCTACGTTCTTCCATATCGACATGAGAACGAGAGACGGCAGAGCAAGTTTGGGGCTTAAAAGCCATGGCACCGATGCGATTCCTATCTTGTTCAGAATCGAATTGAGCAAGCCGATGTCTGCGTCATATATCCATTGCCAAAGTATTACGACAATGACATAGGATGTTATCACCGGCAGGTAGAAGATCGATCTGAACAGGTTCATCCCCTTGAGCTTCTTGTTGAGCACGAAAGCTAAGAGCACTGATATGATCAGGCTTGGCACTACATAAAGCGCACAGTAATACAATGTATTTACGAGCGCCTTTCTAAAGACGGCATCATGAAACAGCCTTCTGTAGTTGTCGAGCCCTATGAATCTTGGCTCGGTCAGCGCTGACCAAGAATAGAAGCTCAGCACTACGTTGGCAACGAGTACACTCAACCCAAACACGAGGAATATGATGAAGGAGGGGGCCAAAAAGTAGTATGACTCCCGCGATTTCCTCAGTTCCGACAATGTGTTCACAAACCTCACCTCGACTGTCTGCCGGATCTTGTCTAAAGCCTGTTCTCTCTCCTCAGAGCAAGAAGCAACGACTCCCTCACACCCAGTGGAAGCTGAACGGGAGAATTCCCCCGTCTTTGCGACTCATAGATTGCCATGATGGCCTCCAATGCTGCACGTCCGTCCTCCCCCGTGCTCCTGCTTGGCTCCCCAGTCTCTACGCAGTGTATAAGCTCGCCTATTGCGTCCATATATACATTGGCTTCTCGTTCAGGCTTCGGGAATTCAACCTTCTCAAGTTCCCGAAAGCCCGCAGCTCTCTTGCTCGGAACCACCTGCCACATCTCCGCATCAGGTCCAAGGAGTATCTTGCCGTCCGAACCCTGAAGTTCTATGTCAAACCGCATATACGACGTTCTCTCATTAACCAAGGCAACAGCGGATACGCCATTCTTGAAGCGCATATGCGAGAAGCAGGTGTCTTCGACGCCATAGTGCAGATGCTTGCGCTTTTCAGCACTGCCAACTACTGAATCAATGTCCCCTGCGAAGAACCTCATGATATCGTAGAGGTGAGTGGCGTCGTGAAGCAGGGGGCCTTCTCTGTCGCTCAGCCAGTCGGGAGAAGGTTTGCACCCTTGACAATTCCCAAAGATGCTAACGAGTTCCCCGATGGCACCCAAATCCAACAGCTCCTTAGCCTTCACGTAATAGCTGTTCCATCGCCTGTTATGCATCACCATGAGAACTGTGCCAGATTTTCGACAGGCTTCTATCATGTCATCCGCATCATCAAGGCTCAACGAGATGGGCTTTTCGCATAGAATGCCGCGCACCCCGCACTCAGCGGCTTTGACCACTATGTCGCGGTGAAGCTCCGGGTTAGTGGTTACACTGAGCAAATCCAGGTTCTCCTTCTCGAGCATCTCGTTGAAATCCGTATACAAAGCGTCGACGCCGAATCGCTCGCCGAAACCCTTCAAGCTTTTGTCAGTTCGTGATGAAGCAGCGACAATCTGAGTGTTAGGAATGCTCGCATATGCGCCCGCATGTGTACACGGTTTGGGACGATTGGGGTCATCCTCAAGTTTCCACCCGATGCGGCCGCATCCAACGATCCCAGCTCGGTATCTCATAACTCGATTCTCCTTCCTATCTGGATGACGACAACTATATGAGCACAGGAGAATGCTGCTTAGCAGAAGCCCTCGCAGCGCTCAGGATTTTCACTATCTCGCCCATCTCCAACGGAGGCACAGGAAAGCAACGCCGATCTATGCATTTCAGGAACTGTCTCATGGTCTCCACAAACCCGCCATATGCCGACAAGGCGTTACCGATGCCGTCGGGCGTGCCATATCCTTCATTACATAACTTGGCACACAGTTCACGGCTGTCTATGGAGTCTTCTGAGCCATTGACCATCACAGAGTATTCGAGCTCGTTCGTTGCGCAAACCACATCGCAGACCGCTATTGCACCATCCGCAAACTTGATGGTAATGGCTGCCGTATCCTCCGATTCTATGTCTTTGTACTTGACTCTGCTCGTCTCACAGTACACACTTGCTGCCCCGGGCCCAAGCATCATATATCCAAGCTCTACAGCATGAACACCAATGTCCACAACCATACCCCCGCCCAACGACAGAGAATCATGCCATCTCTTTCTGGGGTCTGTAGCGAAATGATGCATAGTGTGAATGACCCTAGCATGAGCCAAAGTGGGAAGTCCTAGCCGCCCCTCCCTCACACTTCGCGCGATCTCCTGGAATACCGGCGAAAACCTGAGCGGACTGCAGGAGAGAATGGGGCAATCGTTGCTCACAGCCGTGTCAAGAAGGTCCTTTGCCTCTTCATAATCAAAGCTCAGAGGCTTTTCAACATAGGCCGGCACACCTTGTTCAACAAAAGCCTTCGCCAGCTTGCAGTGATCGGCGTTTATGCTTTCGACAAGCA
Source organism: Bacillota bacterium (assembly GCA_012842765.1). Lineage (GTDB taxonomy): Bacteria > Bacillota > DTU025 > DTU025 > DTU025 > UBA10085. The sequence continues at coordinate 3,711 of DUWJ01000232.1, forward strand.
CCCCATCAAGGGACGCCTTCAGAAGCTCCTGCCATGTTGGCACCGCTTCACAGCCATTTCCCCTGGCAAAAGCCTCGGCGGCATCCCGGTGATAATCCCACACATATGCGACATCTGCTCCTTCAGCCTTGAGTATCCGCGCAAATGTGTATGGGTTCGACAGTCCAAGCCCGATTATGCCGATTCGAGGTCTGTCATGCGACACTCTGCATACCCTCCAAGCTTCAATCTACTAAATAAGACCATGCTCGCTCAGTATGCGAGATAGTATCTCCAAATCGTCCAGGGGTTTCTGGTCATCGAGCGGATGGGTCAGTTTACCCGAGCCCTCCCCCATCATCTTGAGGCAGGCCTTGAGCGCCCCCACAGGAGAACCGCCATGCTTATATACCTCGCATAGCGACGAGACCCCGGACTGCATCTTGACGGCTGTGGCTGCATCACCGCTTGCAGCCGCGTCGTACAGGTCAACGCATGCTTTCGGATCCAGGTTGGCTATCCCCGGCACAGCTCCATGCCCGCCCATAAGCACACTGGCTCCTATCGACAATTCATCGCCCTGGAGAACACTGAATCGGCTTGCTGATGAAGCCAGCGATATGAGACGTTGGTGATAGTCGAAATCGCCGGAGCTATCCTTTATCCCGATGATGTTAGGGTTGTCGGTAAGTCGCCGGACCGTTTCAATGCCGATCCAGGTCTTGGTCGTCTGTGGAACATTGTAGAGAACTACCGGGACTTGGCTCTTCTCTGCAATGTTCTCGTAGAACTTGACTAGCGCTTCCTGTTGGGTTGGGAAGTAGTAAGGGGTGCACACAACTATGGCGGATACGCCGGGCAGTGCAGCGGCCTGCATGTTCTCGAAGACCCTGGCTGTGCTGGTGTCTCCTACTCCAACAAGCACCGGCATCTTGCCGCCAACCTCATCAACAGCAGTCTCGATCACCCGTGCCTTGCAGGCATCTGTCAGAGCCGCAAATTCCCCACTGGAGCCGAGAATGAAAATACCCGATGCGCCTGCTCGAACCATTCTCCGTATGGATCTGCGGAATGCCTGCTCATCCAAGGCACCATCATCATCGAGAGGCGTAACAAGTGGTGGAATTATCCCTTTTAGTTCGAAGTCAGCTGTCATTTTTCCGTATCCCCTTCTTGACGTTGAGCAAAGTAGTAGCGCTGTAAATGCCTCGTCATAAGCTCTTCACATTTGCCAACATTTTTCTGTCGAAAAGCATTGTAAATCTCTTTGTGCTCGCTGAGGATTCTGGCAGGGCTGACACCGGCACCTACCCCCTCTGC
>DUWJ01000026.1 GCA_012842765.1 Bacillota bacterium
AGAGCTCTCCCGCTCCGCACGCCGACCCTATTAGCATGTTCGACCTTGCCCGCTCGAGTTCGCTCCTGGGAATCCTGGGATGGCGATAAAAATGTTCCAGGTGGGAGAGGGATATCAACCGGTAAAGATCACGGAGACCTTCGAGGTTCTTAGCAAGCAACGTGACATGGTATGTATGTCCGTTTTCATCAGAGGGGTCATCGACAAGATAGCCCTCTATCCCATATATCACCTTTATCCCATGCTTTCGCGCCACATTGTAGGCATCGGGAAAAGCTTGTGCTACACCGTGGTCTGTTATAGCGATAGCAAGATGGTCCCACGACGCCGCGCGCACCACGGCATCTTCAACATTGCACACCGAATCCATCGAACTCATCTTCGTATGCAAATGCAACTCCACACGCTTTTCAGAGGCCAAATCCATCTTTTCCTCTATCTGGTGGGGAACAATGTCAGACGCCATTAGAACTATCTCACGAGCATAGTGGTCGTATTGAACCTCTCCTCTGACACGAACCCATTGGCCGCTCTCCAGATAAAACCTGGACTCATCCTCGCGGAAGAAACACTTACACATTATAGAGTCGGATTTGTCGGTAATGGCAAATTCCGTAATAATGAAGCCGTTTCGCGTATGCCTCTCCTCAAATTTGAAGACTTGTCCCGCAACGACAACCTTCTTCTGCCCTTCATGCAGCTCCGAAATGGACTGCGGAGAATCTGAGATCATTCTCCCCAGTATGGCGCCTTCTGCGGGCTTCCCCCTCGAGCGTCGCCGACCAGGCGACCTCGAACTACTCCCTTGCCGTTCCGCCTTAGCAGAGACAACGCTTTCCAGCGGGGCCATCGGCTCATCAAGCTCGACAGGAACGGCAGGCTCTTCAAACTCGCCGACTTCGATTTTGACTTTTGGGCAATGGCCACATAGTTCCGAAAACGCTTGAGCAATATCGCGGTCGCCAGCTTTCTCCTTCAGCTTGGCAACTTGTACAACCCCTGGAACTTCGACAATGACACCTACCGAATCGGCCCGGCATCGAGCCTGAGCCAGCCAAACGCCGACGCTCGGCGAGTTCTTGCACACCCGTTCGACCACATCAGGCCAGTACTTCTCTATTATCTCGTCACTTGGAGTCCAATCGTCAGGGCCACCTGACGCGGGCTCAACAGAGACAGTGATTGCATTTCCTAAAACTTTTCGAAAAGCGGCACATATCTGATCGATGCACTCAGCTCCAGGAAAAACAGCGCCGGCCAGGCGCACTGTCCAATGCTTTGACTCCGAATCTATACAGATAGTATCTATTGAGCAGGAGTCATACAAGGCCAGCGGAACACTCATGCCGGCAGATTTGAATATATGTTTGAGTTGAGCCTTTTCACTAGATGGACGAAGGACAAATACCGTAGACAACAACTACCCTCCAGCAATCCGGCGGGCCCTAATCCCAATCAACGATTGATTTGAGGACCTCCCAGTACATTCGGGCACGTGAGGCCATACCCTTTACAGTGCCCATCTTCTCTTCTTTCATCACATGAGTCAGTCTCGGAAGCTTCACGTCAACCACCTTGAGCCCGGATTCCTTGGCATGTCGCGTCAGCACGGCCTCAACTCCGAATCTGGAAATGTCGAGCTCCAAACCTTCCAACACGCTGCGCTTGATAGCCCTCTGCCCCGACAGCCAAGGCGTCAAGGCCTGCGCAAGGTCGGTGGCTGTGCGTCCATTGCCAAAAATCCCGATCGTCATATCCGCTTCCCCACTGCAAACCGGTTCGATCAGGGCGTTCACATGATCAACGGTCAACCCAATGAGGTCAGCATCTAGAAAGAGAATCACATCTCCCAGTGTAGCCTCGAGTCCCCGCGCTACAGCCCCACCTTTGCCCGTATTCTCCCCAAGCCTTATGACATTCGCTCCATGGGCTCTGGCTACTTCAGCAGTATCATCATCAGAGCCATCATCTACAACTATGATCTCGTCCACCAGAGGGCTCGCACGCACGACATCAAGCACTGACGCAATTCTAGGTCCCTCGTTGTACGCGGGAATGATTGCGGCTACACGCATGCTTGTCACCTCCTACTCGGGCATGAGCGCTGCAAGTTCACGATCCACGATCTCTTTGACACGCACTGCAACATTCTCGATCTTTACAAGCTCAACGGTGCCGTCACGCCTCATGCTCACCTCAACTTCGCCGTCTCCGAGGTGTTTGGGCCCTACTATCACGCGAATAGGAAATCCGATCAAATCGGCGTCCTTAAACTTCACCCCCGGGCGCTCGTCTCGATCGTCCATAACGGCTTCCACTCCATGCTTGCACAGTTCGGAATATATCCGCTCTGCGGCTTCCACTTGCGCGCTTTCCGAAGTATTCAGCGGCATAACCACGGCCTGATATGGAGCCACCGACATCGGCCATATTATGCCATCGTCATCATGATGCTCCTCAATGACGGAGGCAACCGTGCGCGTGATTCCTATTCCATAGCATCCCATTATTATCGGATGCTCGACTCCACCCTCATCAAGGTATTTTGCCCCTAAAGCAGAACTATATTTCGTCCCAAGCTTAAACAGGTGGCCAACCTCTACGCCACGCGCCCCGCAGAGCTCCGCTCCACATCTAGGACAGGCATCGCCGGCGACCACATTTCTTATATCTGCAACGATATCTGCTGTATAGTCTACACCATACTCTGCACCTACCAGGTGCGCATCGACGGCATTGGCCCCAACCACGGCATCCTCAACAACAGTTGCCTCCCAATCGGCAACGATCTTGATTCGCTCCCTAAGCCCAACCGGCCCTGTGAACCCAACAGGCGCACCGCTTACGCGCTCAATCACTTCAGGCGTGGCAAGCTCCAGCTCACGACAGCCCAAAACCCTTTTGAGTTTGGCCTCGTTAAGATCGCGGTCCCCGCGCACTATGGCAGCTACGGGTGTACCGTCTGCCACGTAGACAAGAGTTTTCAGCAGCACCCGAGGCTCCACCTTGAGATAGCCTGTAACCTCCTCGATAGTCCGCATACCCGGTGTCGATATCTTCCTTATTCCAGTACGAACTTTCTCGGTGTCAGCAACCCTCTCTGCCGGCTTAGCCGATTCAGCGCGCTCAACGTTAGCCGCATATCCACACGCGTCGCAGAAAACCAGGGCATCTTCGCCAACCTCCGACACAACCATAAACTCATGGTTCTGGCTTCCGCCAATTGCTCCGGCGTCGGCTTCAACCACCCTATAGTCCACACCGCATCTGGAAAACACCCTGCAATAGGCCTCATACATCTTCTCGTAACTGCGGTCAAGGCCCTCATTATCCCTGTCAAAGCTGTATGCGTCCTTCATTATAAACTCGCGCGAACGCATTACCCCAAAACGCGGCCTGATCTCGTCCCGATATTTCGTCTGGATCTGATAGAGGATCTTCGGCAACTGTCGGTACGACCTTATTTCATCCCTCACCGTTACCGTGATTATCTCTTCATGCGTAGGTCCAAGGCACATTTCCCTTCCGTTTCGATCCTTAAGACGGAACATCTCGCTGCCGTAATCATCCCATCTGCCCGTTTCGCGCCATATGTCGGCGGACTGAATGGCTGGCATGAGAACCTCCTGCGCTCCCTGCCTATCCATCTCCTCACGGACTATCTTTTCTACCTTGCGAACCACACGACAACCGAGATGAAGGTAAGAATAAACCCCAGAGACAGTCTTTCTTACCATACCCGCCCTTAGCATCAGCTGATGGCTCGGAATATCCGCCTCGGACGGCACTTCCCGCAACGTAGGCGCAAACATCTGCGACATCCTCATCGTAAACCAACTCCTCTAGCAGTTAACCGTGTGACTTCTCGTGCCGGTTCGCCGCCATCGATTCGGCGGCCTCCACGAGCGCCCCTACCATCTCTGCCTCCCGGACTTTGCGAACCACCCTCCCGCCCGAGAAGATCAGGCCTACCCCGTTTCCACATGCAAGCCCAACATCTGCTTCGCTCGCCTCTCCGGGCCCGTTCACCTCGCATCCCATTATAGCAACTACGAGTGGTGCGTCCAGGTGCGACAAGCCATCCTTGACTTCCTTCACAATGCCCGCAAGATCAGTTCTACACCTTCCACATGTCGGACACGACACTATCGTTGGTCCGAATCGCCTCAGGCCAAGGCTGGCAAGGATCTCACGGCCCGCGATTACTTCATCCCGGGGATCTCCAGTGAGACTCACCCTGATCGTATCCCCCAATCCTTCAGAAAGAACCATCCCAATACCGATAGCCGACTTAATGAGACCGCCGGGGGGCGGGCCTGCTTCAGTGATTCCCACATGAAGAGGATACGGCGCCCTACGCGCGATCAATCGGTATGCTTCCGTCGTTCTCTTAACGTCCGACGCCTTGAGTGAAAGGACAATCGATTCAAATCCTTCCCTTTCAAGGAGACTGACATGGCGGAGAGCGGCCTCCACCATGGCCTCGGGAGTACGGCCATACTTTGACACCAAGTCGGCTGGGAGCGAGCCTGCATTCACTCCTATGCGAATGGGGATACCCCTGTCTGCGGCCGCATGAGCGACCTCTCGAACCCTGTCTGCACCCCCGATGTTGCCGGGGTTGATGCGCAATTTATCGACGCCCGCCTCTATGCTGGCCAAAGCCAACTTGTAGTTGAAGTGTATGTCGGCCACCAACGGGACGCTAGATGCTTTGCGTATGCTCCGCAAGGAGTCGGCTGCTTCCTCATCTGGGACAGCAACCCTAACAATCTCGCATCCCACAGCGGCAAGCTGCCGGATCTGCTTGATGGCAGCATCAGCATCACGCGTATCAGCTGTAGTCATTGACTGGACAGAAATAGGGGCGCCGCCCCCTATCGGAACAGATCCTGCCATTACCTGTCTTGTCTCTTCGCGAGTCGCCATTTGACAAACACCGCCTGATCTGGCAGTAAGCCGCATAGTCTACATGCGTTGAACCATAATCCTCGAAATATCGCTCACAGTAGCATACACGAGCAAGAGCATGAGCAACGCTAGCCCGATAAACCTGAGAAAACCCTCTACTTGAGGAGAAAGCGGCTTCCCCCTCACAGCTTCGATGATCAGAAACAGAACCCATCCGCCATCGAGAAAAGGAATTGGCATCAGATTGAGCAGCCCCAGGCTTGTAGAGATGAGGGCCACAAGCATCATCAAGCTCGGAAAGCCGGCCCGGGCCGCCTGCGCCGACATGCCAGCTATCCCTACAGGGCCCGCCACCTCGGGCTTGACCCTTCCCGCAAGCGCCGCTCCCATCGAAGCCAAGGTAGTGTCGACTATCCCCCATGTATACCTCAACGAACCAACTATGGCAGCGCCCGTCCCAGTCTTGCTATAGACCTCTACGAGGCTCATACCTACCCGACCTATATTCTCCTCTGCATCGCGGATAGGGGTCACATCGATGATGATCGTCTCCCCATCGCGCAATGCCTCCACTATGAGTTTCTTTCCCGCGCTCGAAGCCACGGTGTTTATAAACCCAGCCACACTCGCTACGGGCTTTCCGTCTATGCTTACTATCTTGTCGCCCGACTCAAACCCTGCTGCCTCCGCCGGACTTCCATCGAAGACTTCGACAACTGATGCCATGGGGACACCGTATGACGAGAAGAGAACCGAGAGTATGACCACGGCAAGGACGAAGTTCATAAGCGGCCCCGCGACAACTATGAGCACTCTCTGCCATATAGGGCGGTTGAGGAAGCTCCTGGGATCATCCTCCTCCATCTGCTCCTCCGGGAGGTCCGAATCGTCCATACCTGCAAGCCTGCACATGCCCCCTAGTGGGAGGGCTCGCACGGCATAGAGCGTCTCCCCTCTCTTCCAAGAAAACAGCTGGGGTCCGAAACCAATGGCAAATTCGTAGACCTTCACCCCACAAGCTCTCGCCGCGGCGAAATGACCATACTCGTGGACAAGCACGACAATTCCAAGCACCACCAAGAAGGCTAGCGCGTACATGAGCGACACCTTCCTCTCACAAACTCCCTGGCCCATACATCCGCTTCAACTATGTCATCCAAAGAAGGTTCTTCTATTCGGGGAGATGATTCCATCGCTTCCATCACGAGGTCCACAATGTCGACGAAACGCACATCACCGTGGAGAAATAGGCGCACAGCCTCCTCATTTGCGGCCGACATGACTGCAGGAACCACGCCTTTATGCCTCAAAGCTTCATGTCCCAATCCCGCCCCAGGAAACCTGGAAAGATCAGGTTTCTCAAAGGTCAGTTTCCCGATGGAGCTCAAGTCGAGCTTGGCAGCCAGCCCTTCGACCCTTTCGGGGCATGTCAGGGCATATTGTATCGGAGTGCGCATGTCTGCCGTCCCCAGCTGCGCGATTATCGAGCCATCGCAGTACTCCACCATTGAATGGATGACGCTTTCGCGGTGGACCACGATATCTATCATCTCCGAATCCACATCGAAAAGCCAGCGAGCTTCTACGACCTCCAACGCCTTGTTGATCATCGTGGCCGAATCCACGGAAAT
>DUWJ01000233.1 GCA_012842765.1 Bacillota bacterium
CAGCCACAGTCAATGTGCCGCGGTAGACAAGCATTGCCTGCGCCACCGCGGCACATTCACAAGTAAAGTTCGTTGTCTTATCTGATGATCACATTGTCGACCCAGCGATGCTCCGATATTCCCACATCCAAATCGTCTTGTTCAAATCTGAGCACAACTGTGCGACCTGCAAACTCGGATATGTCTGCCGTTCTGACAACCCATTCTGCGGCATTGCTCGCTTCCCACGGCGTCAGCTCGTGTATCTCGCCTTCCTCGTCGACGAGCACAAGACGTAGTCCGCCGCCGATTCCTCCGGCCTTTTCGTTTCCACGCGTCTCATAGCTGATGTTCTCAGCATCGACAGGAAGCTTCACTATGTTGTAGAACCAGGCATTCGCCTTGCCGTCGGGGTATCCGTAATCCGAGCCGTCCATGCAAAGGCTTCCCGGCCCATCGCCTATGTTCTTATCCCACTTGGCCTTTCCCATATGCGGCGCCCCCGGACTAATGTACCCGCCCTTCCAACCATCAGCATCTTCGTCGAAAGTCCAGACCCTACGCGTATCGGGGTCGACCGGGAACGCGAGCTCCACTACGCTGGCTTGGTTGGCCGCTACAGCAACATCAACGCTGATGCCGGTGAATCCCTCCGCCTGCACCTTTAAGGTTGCCATCCCGCTAGGGACGAACTTGAACTCAAACCTGCCGTCTTGGTCGGTAACACATGTCCTCTCTCCCAAGTAGACTGCGGCACCTGCCACAGGCGAGTGCGCGTACATTACCCAACCAACGACAGTCCCGCTGTCAGACTGGTTCATGACCATGATCTCCTCAGATACTTGGCAGTTCTTGCCGTCCTCATCAAAAGCAATAACTCTCAGCGCATGAGGTCCGTCAGCAACCTTCCTCGTATCCAAAGACACATTCCACTTGTCGGCGCCTTCAGCAATAATCCAAGGCATGTCGTCAATTGTGGCCAATACCATCGCGATCGCAGACGAACTAGATGCGTTCCCGCAAACATCGATTATTCCCGATACCTTTTCTCTGCTTACAGGAGAGGAAATCTTGGCCTCCACATCCGTCCTTACGGTAGGGAATCTCCCTCCCAGGTTGTATATCATCTGCAGAAAGAACTCCTCGGGATTGACTACGCGAACATGCGGCGCCAAATTGTCGATTACCGTGGCCACATCATCCAAGCTGTGGCTCCACGGATGAACATTCACAATAGTATAGCCCTCAGGAACTGAGGGGTCTGCTGCGTAAGAGTTTATCCTGCCTGCCATCTCAACCGGATCATCAGTCCACAAAGATTCGCGAACCCCCACGAATGGCTTGCCATCAGCCCACACCACATTCCCTTCTTCGCCTGCATACCGTCGACCAGTCAGGTAAATGCCGCCTAGAACGTTAGGCTGCCTCGCGTAAGCCTCTGCCATCTCCAGGAATTCCGGAGTATTCATTGGAGTCGGATCATGCAAGCTCACGATGGACAGATCGGATCGTTCCAGGTACTCATTGCATTTGTCGACATATGAATCGAGTTCAGGAAAACTGACTGGATACATGTAACCAGTCCCTGAAATGCCGGCTACATAGTAATCAAGTTTTGCGGTGTCGTAGTACCACTTCATTACTGTAGGCGCCAGATCGGCTAGGCTCGGCGAAATGGTGAACCCCATAGGAAATTCCCCTCGCCTGTCGCTCCCATAATGCCTCTTGCTCGTTGGCATGTCGTTGAGGAACCATTGCACATTGTCTCCATCACTCATGACGAATGTGACATAGTGCACGTCGGTTTCAAATCTGATGTTGGCCACGTGGTTGGGCTGAGACAGCTTCGCCACTGAAACCGCAGGAAATACAGTCAGGTTCAAAGCCCAATCGGCAGGCACTGTAAACAGGCCCATCATAGTAGCTACGCCTATATGCGAACCCTCGCTTCCAGGACCCCATCCTATCAGCGGTATATCGCGACGAACCCAATCATAGATGTCCTTCATGAAGAATATATCTTCAAGGTCGTAGAAGGTGAAAGCCTTCGTAGCTATGGCATAATCCCTGAGGTGAATCTTCCCCCATTCCTGCCTCACGACAAGGTCCTCAGTTACATATTCCTTGTATGTGTCAAAGGCCCATGCCTCATCCAAGTCAGTTGTATCTAGGACCATCTCGAACCCCAAAGAATCCATGAGGGGTTTGAGCGACTCATCCACGATTGGAGCTCTGAGTACTCCAGCTGCGGTCGTTGCCACGTTCACCGCTTCAGTCTCCAAAGCAGTTAGGATGTAGCCGTTCGTCTCAAATAGGTTCCTGTAATGCTCAATGAACCACATTGGGTCGTTATGGTACTCCACAGGAATTCCATAATCCCTTTCAAACATATCGACCCATGCACCGTAGTTGCCTGCCCCTTGTATATAGATTTCTGG
>DUWJ01000003.1 GCA_012842765.1 Bacillota bacterium
CCAATTTCCGGTTGAACACGCCATCCATGCCGGCGGCCTTCACACGTTGGTTGATGCGCCGGACGTCAGTCGTATAGAGACCTGAGTCGTACATGCGCCTGAAGTAGACGCCTCCGGCAAAGGTGTACTTGTTCAAGAACCCCGTGGACGTTCGGAGAGATTGCTCTATGAAGGCTATCAAGTCTCCTATCGCCAGAGACTGGGGAATTACGAGAGATTCCTGCCCTACGCATGACCGCACGGCATTATTGCCGGCAAGTGACCCGGTGCAAAGAGCTTCGGTGTGTCCCACCAATAGGCCTACCTTCTCTCCGGCGCAGAAGAGGTTGTCGATGCCCTCCACTTTCATAGCCTGATCGTGAGGGGTTATGATGTTGTATCTTATAGAGTTGCCTCGTCCCCCTGCGTATGGATCATGAAATACCGCGTGTTCGAACCCGGGGATTCTCCTGAGGCAATCGAGGGGGAAGAAGGGCGCCATAAGTTTTGCGTGCCCAGTGTCGAGGACGACCAGGTTGTCATAGAATTCTGGGAGCGAATACTGCTGGCACGCCTTCGATGCTGTCTTGTCCAGGCGTGCGATGTACCGCGGGACTGGGACCACGAGCACGCCGTTTTCCTCGAGGCTTCTTACTAGCCACACGGATAGCGACTTCTTTTCCAATTTGCAGGATCCACTCATGGCCTCGAAAAGGCTTCCTGAGATTTCGTTTGCCCCGGCTTTACCCGCAATGCTGACCCGTGGCCCGAAGGCAGGGCATCTGAGAATGCACATTACGCAATTGCCATTGACCCGGGCGCAGTTGCCCTGCGGTCCAGCTGTTCCTGTGGCATCCACGAATGCATCTGCTCCTATACGGCTTCCGTCCGCCAGAACCAGGTGTGCTATGCGTCTTCCGTTCATCTCGACGTCTGTGACGCGAGATTCAAGCATCACGTGTATCCCGAGGCTCTCCAAGCCCTCTCGAACGCGCGACTCTATCTTTGCTACATCATACAGGCTTGCATGTAGGTGGCCTGGAAAGTTGATTCTGCGATGCAGTGTAGCTTGGTCTATGATATCGAGGAGGTAGCCTCCTCCCATCGAGACAAGCTCGCGTGCGGCAGTGAATCGCCCGTTGTTGTTCATTATTCCGCCTACGAGGCCGGTCCCCAAAAGAAGATTGGTGCGTTCTATGAGCACCACGTCTGCGCCTGCCTGCGCTGCAGCGACTGCAGCTGCGCATCCCGCCCACCCGCCCCCTGCGACTGCCACCGTCACGCTCATCGTGATGCCTCCCCCCTTGAAAGCTTCCAATCGATGCGACTGTTGTCTTCGGAAATGGTCACAACATCCCTAATCGGGTTTGTTTTTAGCGAATTCTGCTGCGATGATCTCCGGGAGCACTTTCGAGATTATCTGCCCTGCTGTGACAGGCGCCACCTTTCCCGGAAGCCCGGGGGCGAGCTCTGCATGGATGCCCCTTTCGGAGGCGGCGATGAAGTCGACTCCTCCCGGGGAGGATGCCAGGTCTATGATGGCGGCAGTCCTTTTCATGGAATACACTAGGCTTCTGTCTAGAACAAGAGCGGGCACGGTATTGAAGGCGATATCTATCTGCGGAAGGCACGAAGGCAGGTCCGCGAAGCTGAGGGGCGAAAGCCCCATTTCGAAAGCGCGAGCCCGATCCTCCGCCTTTCGGGCTGCCGCCCATACATGGGCTCCGAGGCCATGAAGCATGCGAGCAAGAGTCATTCCCGTACGCCCCAACCCGAGCACGAGGCAGTTGCTATTGTGGATGGTAAAGGGCGTGGCCTGCATGGCCATGAGAATGGCGCCCTCTGCAGACGGAATGGAATTGAGGATTGCGAGCTCGTCATTGGCTGTGGTTTCTACAGTCCGAATCCCCAGAGACTGACATTCTGCGGCCAGAAAGCGCGGCACGATTCCTGAAAACAGGATCGCGTTTGGACTCAAGACAAAGAGCAGTTCCCGTGTTATACAGATAGGACTGGATGTAACCCTTACATTGCCGTTGGAGTCTGTCCCTGAAAGCGGCAGCACAATAGCGTTTGCTCCGCGACATGCCTCCTTGGCGTTTGCTGCCGCGATTGCTTCAGGATGCAGTCCGTCTTTTGGTACGCCATAACAGCTGACTCTTGCCCCTCGGTCTATGAGGGCGCATACTAATTTCAGTTCGCGGCTATCCCCTCCTAGCAGACAGATATGGCGCCCGTGCAAGTTGGCCACGCAACCCACCTCCATCACACACTTTCCCTCTACGCAAGTGTATGTCGCAAGTCTTGGTGACGTTACAGGATGCTCGGAAAGGCCTGTAACCGCCGATCACGCTCTGAGGTTGGCAATGGACTTTGGTTGAGTCAGCCCAAAACCCCTGTTCTCAGGGATTGGGAGAGTCAATCCGATTCAGTGTCCATCACAAGGATGTGCCACGAACGGTTTTCCACGGAGGACCTGGTCATCTCAGTTTTGGAAAATCAAAGTCCTGCCTAAGCAGGTCGCAAGAAGTGTTTTGGCCATTGTCGGGCGGACAAGGCTCAACTGTTAGCAGTGCGAATTGGGGGATCACGCAAGAGTCTATCGAGATTTGTTCAGTGCCCAGTTTTGACATTGTAGTGCTGCATATTGCTTCTACACGTTCTTGCGCATCTCCGCCACTATCTCCTCCCTGGCGGCAGAGAGCATTCGTTCGGCTTCGGCGCCTGTGGCGCCCTCGGCATAGATCATAAAGGATGGATGCACAGGATCGGGCAGCACCATATACCATGCATCTCCAAAAGATCTCCTATATCCATCGTACGTTTCCACAGTAGGATCGTCCAACTTGCTGAGGAGTTCTCTCATCGCCTGTCCCTTTAGCTCCCAGGGACAGGGCACAGTGTCGAAGAGAAGGTGATGTTCGGGAACGAGCTGCGCCAGTTGGGAGAGGGGAGCGGCATCTCGTGCCACCAGTTCTGTAAACTTTGCGGCGCCAAATATGGCGTCAAAGCCGTTGTGCAGGTTGGGAAAGATGAATCCGCCAACCAGGTCGGATGATATGGACGACTTACTCGTGCGTGCTAGGTCTGCAAGGCTTCTTGCATTAGCCCTAGCCCGGTATACCGTTGCGCCATTGGCGGTAAGCGATTGCGTAAATACTGACGGCATATAGCTGGGCATGGCAACGTTCCGTGAATCCCTCGAGCGCACTGTTAGAAGTGAGAAGAGATAGGCTAGCTCCATGTCGGTCAATACGCGTCCTGTGTCATCGGTTACCCACATCTTCGTTCCCTGCGGGTCTATGGCAATGCCCATGTCGGCGCCGACCGTTTTGACTATTAGGGCAAGTTCATCGAGGGATTCTACGAATTGTTCTGCGGACTTTGGCATCTTAGTCTCCTGCTCAATGGCATTGAGCGATGTGACTTCCACGCCCATCCTAACCAACATCGATGGGAGGATACTTCCTCCAAAACCATAACCGCAGTCTACTACGAGTTTCATCCGGTTGGCTTTTGTCGTTTCCACGTCGATACGGGAGAGACAATCCTCGGTGTAGATATCGATTGCTCTGGGATAGTAGCCTATGCCGCCCACTTCACGGGCGCTCGTGCGGCGAGGGTCTTCACGCGCCAACAAGGTTTCGAGCTTGCGCTCTGCTTCGCGCGACAGTGCCAGGCCTTCCGAATCGAACACATTGATATCCACCAGCTCGTAGTTTCTGTCTGAGGTCTGCATGTGTATTGCATAGGCAAAATCTCCGCGTTTGACCATGTGAGAAAGGATAGGCGCCGGCACACCCTGCAAGTCGCATACTGTTACTCCTGAGCTCGATAGGCCGGCGGCAAGGGCGCGTTTCATCATCCTCGCTGTTCGGCTGGGATCACGGCTTACTATGACGCTTTCACCCTTCTTCATCGTTCCCCCAATCGCGTTGCCCAGTCTCAGCGCGAATTCAGGAGCGAATTCGAAGTTGACCAGCCCGGATATTTTGCCCGAATGGAATAGCTCGCGCCTCAGACGTTGCTCCCACACTACGCTCGATGACAGCACCACGCTCTCATCTATGCTCTTGCCGGGCCATACTCGAATGCCGGGTTTTACTGTGACGCTGCGGTTTAGAATGGAATCGTCGGAGATTACTGCGCCTTCCCCAACGCGGACGCTATCTTTGAGCACCACATTCTTGCAGATTATGGAGCCCGACACGATCGAGTTTTCGCCTATGTAGGAGTTGCTAAAGACCGTCGACCTTACAACAAAGGAGTTGGGGGCCACGATTACGTTATCACCGATGACGGTGAATTCGCGCAGCCTTGCGCCAGGGGCTATTTCGCAGTTTTCCCCCAGAACCATGGGACCTTTGAGGTCGGCCCTGGAACTTATTTTGGCGGATCGGCCCACCCAGATACCGGGTGTAATCTGCTCGCCCGGGATATTAAGCTTGACTTTGCCGGAAAGCGCGTCTACTTGGGCTTTGAGATACATGTCAATGTTGCCGACATCGCACCAGTAGCCGTCAGCCACGTATCCGAAGAGCGGTTGGCCCTCCCGGAGCAGAAGGGGGAAGAGATCACGCGAGAAGTCGAAGTCCACGCCTGGAGGGATGAAATCGAAGACTGCGGGTTCAAGTATGTAGATCCCTGTGTTGATTGTGTCGGAGAATACTTCAGCCCACCCCGGCTTTTCCAGGAAACGCTGTATGCGTCCATCTTTATCCGTTATGACCACACCGTATTCAAGAGGGTTATCGATGTGTGTGAGAAGAATCGTGGCGATGGCCCCGCGGCTTCTGTGAAATTCGTGCGCCCGTGTGAGATCGAAATCTGTCAGCAGATCGCCTGAAATGACGCAGAAGGTTTCATCGAAGTGTTCCTCGAGGTTTTTGACTCCGCCGGCGGTGCCTGGAAGTTTTTCTTCGACCTTGAACTTGAGGGACAGGCCTAGTGCAGATCCGTCACCGAAGTATGATTCTATCTGATCGGCAAGGTAGTAGAGGTTGGAATATACGTCGCGGACCCCGTGAGATTTCAACAGCAGGAGTATATGCTCCATGATCGGTCGATTCGCTATGGGGATCATAGGTTTCGGGCGTGTTGCCGTGACTGGTCTCAGTCGGGTACCTTCTCCGGCGCCAAGGAGCATGGCCTTCATAACCCCACCCCCGTATTGATATGATAATGCTGCCTTTTTGCTCCATACTTGGCAGCTCGATTGATCAATAATGGGTTTCGACGAGGACGAGCGAAGTCCTTCAGACACGACTGATGGGTTTGCGGTAGGGGGATTTGCACAGAAACTGAGCAGAATTCGGTCAGCGGCTCCTGCAGCCAGGTAGTTGGGTTTCGATTGGCGGTCGGCTTACGGCAGTTCTCTAACGAATGCCATTTGGGAATTTCAAGCTCCATCGTTATCGACTTTTACAAACTTTCGCCACTGAAACGAGCATTTCGGCATTTAAGAAGAAAGCGATGAATTACTGTGAACTGCAATCGCCACGCATGTCCCCAGAGGCTCGGACTATTGGCTCAACACCAAATGCCCGGGGTGAACCGAATTCAGTATGGATTTTGCGGCTCCAATCGGCTAGTGTTTGTAGTAGGTCGTGCTGATGCGCTCGATAGAAGGTATAATGAGCGCTTTCGTAGAAAAAGAAGCAGTTAGGCAATGGGAAAAGGCGCGATATGAGAGGAGGCGCCGGAATGCGGGATGTACAGAACTTTCCGGATTTACGGGGCATCAACATACAGAAGGTTGGTGTAAAGGATGTGCATCTGCCTCTGCAGATCGCTGCGAGAGAGGGCGGCTGCCAGTCGGTGCTGGGAATTGTGTCGTTATCTGTGGCACTTCCAATGCAGTTTAAGGGGACTCACATGAGCAGATTCATGGAAGTCCTTTTGCCGTGGAGCAGGAAACCCATATCAAATGTGGAGATACTCGCTATCCTCAAGGAGACGTGCGAGGCCCTTTCAGCGCAACGGGCGGACATATCCATAAGGTTCAAGTATTTTGTTCCAAGGATTGCGCCAGTCAGTGGCAAAGAGAGCATCCTCGATTACAACTGCAGTTTTGAGGGAACTTTGGACGGCAAACGCCACTCGTTTGCTATGGGCGTCGAGGTTCCGGTCACATCATGTTGCCCATGCAGCAAGGAGATTTCCGAATACGGCGCCCACAACCAGCGTGCAATGATTCGGGCTCGGGTGAAGTTTAGTTCTGCCGGGTTTCTGTGGCTTGAGGACTTGATCGAGCTCCTAGAGTCGGAGGGAAGCTGTGAGATTTACCCCCTCCTGAAGCGCGAGGATGAGAAATACGTGACTGAGGCTGCCTATGACAACCCCAAATTCGTGGAGGACATACTTCGGGATGTTGTTATACGGCTGCGGAATGAGCCGCGAGTGAGATGGTTCGAGGTAGAGTGCGAAAGCATGGAGTCGATCCATAACCATTCGGCATTTGCGTGTCACGTCGAAGACAAGAGGATGGTGTAGGTGTCGGTTCTTGAAATAGATTCCTTGAAGAAATCTTTTGGTGCTTCTCCCATATTCGAAGATGTCTGCCTGTCTGTCGCCGAAGGCGATCGCATTGGCCTTGTTGGACGGAACGGGAGCGGCAAGAGCACGCTTCTGAAGATCATCGCCGGAATCGAGGATTACGATTCGGGCTCTGTGGCTCTTGCTTCCGGCTGCGAGGTGGGGTACCTCGCTCAAGGTAAAGAATACACATCAGGAAACAGCCTTTATGAAGAGATGAAAAGGGCCTTTGCGAAGACGTTCGAGATAGGGGCCGCGATGCGGGAGCTGGAAAGCCGGATGTCCGATCCCGAGATTATTGCGTCAGAGCGCGAGCTTGACAGGGTAATGCGACGGTACTCCCGGCTCACTGCCGATTACGAGCTTCTTGGAGGCTATGATTATGATGTTCGCATCAAGTCTACCCTTTTCGGGTTGGGGTTTGTCGAAGAGGACCTTGAGAGAATCATCGACACTCTCAGTGGAGGCCAGAAGGTGCGCGTGGCTCTTGCGCGCATGCTGGTTTCTGCGCCCAACTTGCTTCTGCTCGATGAACCCACGAACCACTTGGATGTGAATGCATGTGAATGGCTTGAGGATTACCTTGCGGCCTTTAATGGCGCTTTCATAGTAATCTCCCATGATAGGTACTTTCTCGATGCCACGGTGGATCGCATATGGGATATAGATGATCTGAAGGTTGTGGAATATCCGGGGAATTACACGTTCTTCGCGGCTGAGAAGGAGCTAGCGCGGCAGAGGCAGGCCCAGGAGTACCAGCGGCAACAGGAGACGATACAGAAGCTGGAGGCGTACATTAGGCGGTACAAGGCGGGAAACCGCAGCACAATGGCGCAAAGTCGCGAGAAGATGCTTGCCAGAATAGAACGCATCCAGAAGCCCAGGGAAGATTCACAAATGAAACTGTCGTTTGGCAAGGCGGCGCGCTCCGGCCGTTTGGCTGTTTCTGTTAGCGGTGTATCGAAGAGTTATGGAGATAAGACACTTTTTGAAGCTGTAGATCTTGCAGTGGAACGCGGGGAGAGGTTGGGTGTTGTTGGACCTAATGGCTCTGGGAAGACGACATTTCTGCGAATAATCGCAGATGATCTGGCTCCTGATTCCGGCTCAGTGGACTTTGGCGAAAACGTGACTTTGGGCATATTCTGGCAAGACCTTGCAGGCCTCGATGATACACTGACTGTCCTTGACGAACTGTACCGCGCCCGAGATTGGACATTAGGTGAGGCCAGGAGTTACGCAGCGCGCTTCCTTTTTCGAGGGGAGGACGTGTTCAAGCCCGTGAAGGCACTTTCGGGCGGGGAACGCAATCGCCTTATCCTTGCCAAGCTTATCTTGAATGGGCCTAATCTGTTGTTGCTCGACGAACCCACTAACCACCTCGACATAGAGTCACGCCACGCATTGGAAGAGGCTATTGCCGAATTCGATGGGACTGTGATATGCGCAAGCCATGATAGATACTTCCTTGACCAGACAGCTACTTCCATACTTGAGATAGCTGATGGCCGCTGGAAGTTGTATAACGGCAACTATAGCTACTACCGTGAGAAAAAGACCCGAGACGAGGCAGAAGCTGCCCGTGTTGCTGCAGAAAATGCCGAGGCTGCGCTGGAGGCGAGGTTGAAGGCTTCGGGAGTGGCGCCAATGCGTGCCAAGGCACGGGCAGGCGCTTCAGGACGTGATGGAGTCGGTCACGCTCAGGCTGTTGTGGAGGCC
>DUWJ01000234.1 GCA_012842765.1 Bacillota bacterium
AGCCTGATGCCCTTGGAGTTGACAATGGCTTTCTCAGTGATGTCCACCATATACTGCGCTGAATCCAAAGTAACTCTGGGATCGAAGGCACGAGCTGAGTTCACAAGCGCTAACCCCTGCTCTACTGCGTCTTCAAGGCTCATGGTTTCAGCAGATTCGTCGTATCGGCCGGGAACCGGCTCGATCGTGGACGGCTCAGGCATCCAGTGATTGGGATCATCAGGCGACGCATTCGCTATCGCTATCGCGGCCAGGAGCGTCTCCTCAAGCGAGTCGGGGGAGAGCATGTTCGTGGCGGCAAAGCCTTGTTTTGCTCCGCCCTTGCCGTAAAGGAGCACGCGTATGCCCAGGCCGTCATAGTCGTCGCCCTTGGGTACCTGCAGGTCGTTTTTTTCGAATACTGCCCCAAGTTGTCTGGACTTGATGTAGAACACTTCTGCATCGTCGGCGCCCATCTTGCGCGCACGTTCTACCAGGCTGTCACAGAGCTCGAGTTCCTTCAATGTTTCGCTCCCTCCTCTACTCATGGCGTCCTCCGACGGTTACACGACAACGCAGATAAGGCCCTCCAGCGTCCACCTTGGCAGCTTGGAATTTGCCGCAGTGTCCTGCGCCCATCGCCATCTCAAAATCGGAGGATACTGCATCGACGCTCTCAAGAACATCAAATGCCTGGCCGGAGATGGTGATGCCCTTGACCATCTCTCCAACCTTCCCGTCCACTATTCGGTAGGCCTCGGCGACGCCGAACATGAACTCTGCCGTGGCGTCGGCCTGGCCGCCCTGACCAAGTTCCTTAAGAAAGAACCCGTCGTCTATCCCGGCAATCATCTCGTCTAAGTTGTCCTCGCCGGGTAGTATGAAAGTGTTAGTCATTCTGATTATGGGCTCATCGCGATAAGTGAAGGCCCGCGCATTGCCCTTTGGCTCCATTCCGAAGGCTGCTGCTGATTCGCGGGAATGCAGGTAATCTCTGAGGATGCCATGGTCGATGATGACCGTGCGCTTTCCGGCCACACCCTCATCATCCACCAAAACCATTCCGGCGGCGCCGGCTACAGTCCCGTCGTCCACCATGGTCACCAGCTCCGAGGCTACTTCCTTCCCGATCTTGCCATTGGCAACCGAACCGCTCATCACGAAATCGGCTTCTACGGTGTGGCCTATGGCCTCATGCGATAGGACTCCAACGAGCCCCGGGTCGAGTATGACTATGTACTGTCCGCCTTTGGCATACTCCGCATCGAGCTTCTTTACGGCCAGGTCCACAGCTTCATCCACAAGTGTGTTGAGGTCGCCCTTGCGCATCAAATCAGCCCAGGAGCCTGTAACGCCAGCGCTCTTGATCGCCGTTTCAAGCTGGCCATCGCGCCCGGCAGTGGCGAACACATGGAAGCTCGGCTTGTTATCGAGCACATGGACGGCGGACCCGTCTGAGGTGACTATGTACTTCTCGTCTTCATACTGTGTATACCTTGTAATGCTGCCTACAATGAGAGGAGATCGCTCGCGAAGGCGCTTTTCGGCCTCAAGGAGTGCGCGAATCTTCTCTGCGATGTCGGGCTCCTCGGTTGCATCGTAGTAGACGAGCTCTCCTTGGGCAGGTTCAACAGCAGCCAGTTGAGCTTTGTCTTTCCGGACTGCCGCTCCGGCCCGGGCTGCGGCTTGGGCTTCAGATAGAGCCTTTTTCAGCCCCGACTCGGTCACGTCGTTAGTGGAGACAAATCCCCATCCTCCGTCCGCTAAAACTCTGATACCTGCCCCCGCCAGGGTCCTATGCTCCACCTTTGTGAGCGCGCCATTTCGGGCTTCGATGATATCCTGAATGCGCTTGTGATATCTGATTTCTGCGTAGTCGTTGCAGCCTGAGATGACTGACTTTAACAAATCTAGCATTACATCACCCTCCTTGAATAAGTACTGTCTTCGGTTCGGGGCGCAATAGCTGGGTGAACAGGGTCGAACCGAAGATGCTGGGAAGTGCCGAGTGCTTTCAGGGATTGTCTGCGGCTGCCCGAAAACCATGTCACATCGCCACACCACGACGTTGCCGCAAAATGGTCAGTGCAGGGAGGCGCGTTCACTGGGGAGGCTGCGCCTGCGCCGGTCTAGCCGGCGATACATCACCTGCCCGGTAAAGAGCGGGAGTTCTGCGGGTTTGACAATGCGTCCTCTAACTCCGTTAAGGTATGTATCATCGTGATTTCCGGTAATGTCAGGTTTTCATCTTTCCCTTTCAGCCAGATGCTGTCCGTGCCCGCC
>DUWJ01000470.1 GCA_012842765.1 Bacillota bacterium
CATCAAATCCTATGAATGGCTAAGAAAGCAGATCATATCCGACGCACAAATAACTACGCTCGTTCAGCTTGAATACTCAGGGTTCGACGGAGCCACCGTTCCAATCTGCACTTTCACATTGAGGAACGCGAACGCATCTGACGTGGGGACATATATCAGGCTTTCCGATTTTCGGGGTTCCGAGAATCAAGGGCCCAAAACTCTAGAGGCAATTGAAGATACGAATGCAGACTACAGGTTCACCGCCAGAGGCAGACACTACGCCAACATCCCCGGCTCCCCCATAGCCTACTGGGCCAGTAGAAATGTGATCAGGGCATTTGAAGAAGGAACACGACTTGGCGAGATCGCTCCACCCCGGCAAGGAATGGCCACATCTGACAATGATCGCTTTCTCCGGCTATGGCATGAAGTCAAGGAAACCGATGTTGGCTTTGACATGGCGTCACGAACAGAGGCCAAAGAAAGTGGCTGTAGATGGTTCCCATACAACAAGGGTGGAGAGTTTAGAAAATGGTATGGGAACAACGATTATCTCGTCAACTGGGAGAATGATGGAGAGGAAATCCGTAATCTGAGAAACGAGAAGGGTAAACTTCTATCTAGGCCTCAGAACATGGACTGCTATTTCCTCCCCTCCATCACCTGGACCTTCGTAAGCTCCAGCCGCTTCGGAGCACGTTCAAGTCCTGAAGGCTTCCTCTTTGATGTAGGCGGAAGCTCTGCATTTCCTGACGAAGAAGACAAGCTCTATGTCACCGCGTTTTTGTGCTCGAAACTGGCATTTGAATTTCTCAAGATGTTGAACCCAACCCTGAATTTCCAGGTTGGCAATATTAGAGACCTCCCCCTCCTATTCCCCTCCTCCCCCGATGTCCGATCCCGCATCGAATCCCTCGCGGCGGAGTGCATCGACATCGCAAAGAGGGACTGGGATTCGTTCGAAACCTCGTGGGATTTTGTGAGGCATCCGTTCCTGGTGTATGGGGCTGGAGCTGACACGATAGAAGAAGCTTACGCGCGGTGGGAGAAGTTCGCTGATGGCGAGTTCGAGCGGATGAGGGCGAATGAAGAGGAGATAAACAGGCACTTCATCGATATCTACAGGCTTGGGGATGAGATGACCCCGGAGGTTTCAGATGATGACGTAACCATCAACAGAGCTGACAGGGATCGGGACGTGCGTTCATTCATCTCGTACGCGGTTGGGTGCATATTCGGCAGATACTCGCTGGACGTGGATGGGCTTGCCTATGCAGGAGGCGAATTCGAGTGGGACAATTATGAGACGTTCATCCCCGACACCGACAACATCATCCCGGTGCTCGACGATGCCTACTTCCCCAACGACATAGTACGAAGATTCACGGAGTTCGTGGGGGCCTGCTTTGGCAAAAAGCATCTCGATAAGAACCTCGACTGGATCGCGGAGACCTTGGGCAAGAGATCGGGAGAAACGGCTGCAGACACGATTCGCCGGTACTTCATCAACGATTTCTACCGCGACCATACCCAAACGTACAAGAAACGCCCAATCTACTGGATGTTCTCTTCTGGGAAGCAGAAGGGGTTCAATGCATTGGTGTACATGCACCGGTATCAGCGGGATACAGTGGCCAGGCTGAGAACCAAGTACCTGCTGGAGCTTGAAAGCCGCCTGCAGGCGGCAGCTCGCAGCCTGCGCGACCCCGAAACAAGTTCAGCACCCCGCGGACAAACATTGAGGGAACTGGAGAAGCTCGAACGGCAGCTTGCCGAGATCAAAGAGTACGATGAAAAGGTTCATCATCTGGCCGACCGCATGATCGAGATAGACCTGGACGACGGAGTGGCAGTCAACTACGCCAAATTCGAGGACGTCCTGGAGGCGATAAGGTGAAACTTTCAGAGGTAGAAAAGCAGCTCAACTCCATATTCTCCAGTCCGCCCAAAAGCGGCAGCAACAGACATATCGTCTTCTGGTACGATCCTGATGCCGAATTCGCCGATGACATAGACGCCATCGAGCTTCAGGAGGTACGCCTGTGGAAGCTTACCGGCAAGAACAACTACGTCACAAAACGCCTATTGGAAGCAGGCGATACCCAAAGCAACTTCCTTATCTACTGTCCCGGGCCAAGACCTGAGCCGCGCAAGAACTGGCTGCTCGACATCGAACTGTATTCAGAGCGGTTTACGGCGGATAGGACAGAAGCGATCATGCGCGAGCTGGGGATAGAGGACCCCTCGTTGCGCGATGCCATCAAAAACTCCAGCAAGTTCTTCAACAGCCAGGAACGGATATCCAAATTCAAAGCCTTGGGCCTAACCGAGCACACCGAGGAAGCAATAGAGATAGGAATACTGTCCGTGCTCGCAAAGGAGAAGGTCGCAGACATAGACGGAGTGTTCAAGGCTGTATTGAGAGAAGGATTGGATGCCGAAAGCAATGAGACATATCAGGCCATAGAAAAGATGGGTTGCGAGGCGCTTCTGGTCAAACACGCGGCGCGCGAGTTCGGCTACGAAGATACATCGTTCGATCTAGAGAAGTTCGCCATAACCCTCTTCGTCTCGGCCCTGGAGCACCAGTCCGATGTC
>DUWJ01000235.1 GCA_012842765.1 Bacillota bacterium
GTCGTTTCCTACTACCCGACAGGCGGATTCACATTATACTGGTCAACTACAGCATCCACAAAGGTAAAGCCGCATTTCATAGCTTCTAACCCCAAAGAGAAGATATGGCGGCTTTCGAGAGCTGCAGTTAGAGCCAACAGGCGCTATGGCTTGATGAATGCGCTTATCACCGCGGTGATTGCTTTTTGGCAGCCTAACTTGGTCTAAGATTCAAACTCTAGCCGCAAGAACAATGCGTGCCCCTCAGCTCACGCCTGACAGTAGCACCGGCTCTTTACTAGTTTCCCGCTATTGGCCGGCCGTGTACAGCCATCCCCCAGTTCCGCGCTATAGATAGATGCAGTCCGGGAAAAGCCTCAAGGTGCCAATTTCCCCTTACGCGAATGATTCTCCTTCTGTTGCCAGACGCTTTTTCGCTCCAACTTCTGCGTACCATCCTGTAGGCGATTGCATCGTGGACAAGCGTACCCCGCAGACCACATATAAGGGGCAGCACACTCATATACTTCAAATGCCGCAACCTAGAGAATCATTCCCGTCCATTGCTGCGAAACGGCGCACAGACAAGGGAGGTGTGGGGTCGCAAAATGGATAGCAGCTTTGACGCCATGGCCGAAACCTGTCAACCTGCACTGGCGCACCGAGAGAAGACACCCTTCAGAGCCCACGTCGACACGCCTGATGTGAGCAGTTCCCTTGCGCAGGCTCTTCTGGCAAATTTGGGGGCTCCTCCAGGTCCGAACGCACCCAGCCTTATCATCGTATGCGTCGGTACTGACAGATCAACAGGGGATGCGCTGGGACCCTTAGTCGGTTCCAATCTTGCTGAGCGTCAGATAATCCACGAATCCGTCAAAGTAATAGGCACCTTGGAGAACCCTGTCCATGCAGGCAACCTCTCCGACATCATTGTCCAAATCAGGCCCGCACAGCCGGGCAGATGCAGACTTCTTGCGGTCGATGCTTGCCTCGGCAAGCTTGGAAGTGTCGGCTACATCACCGTTGCCGAAGGACCGCTCAAGCCTGGAACCGGGGTAAACAAGGACCTTCCCCCAATAGGCGATGCGCACATTACAGGAATAGTCAACGTTGGCGGGTTTATGGAGTATCTGGTGCTTCAGAACACCCGTCTGTCCCTGGTGATACGGATGGCTGAGGCGATAGCGGGCGGGATCGTAAACTACTTAACCAGCGAGGACCAGAAAACATGATCAGCGACTACCTTCTGTGCGGACGCGAGTCAAGATGTTGCGCACATCTGCATCCGATACCTGCGAGAAGTCTTCATAGAATTGCCCCACGGCTATGAAATGCGCCGGGAGCAGCAAGCTCACTACCATGTCCGCCTCTTCCTGGAGCTTGCTAAAAACATCGGGCGGGCAGACTGGCGTGGCAATCACTGTACGCGCTGGACCGTGGCGCCGCACGTACCTTGCGGCAGCCAGAATCGTGTATCCCGTGGCAATGCCGTCATCAACAAGCACCACATCGCGGGCCTTCCGATTTGGCACGTCTCCATTCTCGCAGTATTCTGCCATCCTCCGCTCAATCTCCTGCAATTGCCGTGATGTTTCGGCGCGGATGTAGGAGTCATCTACAGCCAGTGCCTGCACAATGCGTGAATCTATAATCGTCCTCCCGTCAGGATCTACAGCGCCTATGGCCAACTCACGGTTATGTGGTGCACCGATCTTTCTCGTTACAACTACTCCCAACTCTCCACCGATGGCATCAGCTACACACTCTGCAACGGGAACGCCTCCGCGCGGCAAGGCCAGGACAATTGGGTCATCCCATGTTTCTTGCTGCAACCGTCTCCCCAAAAGAGCCCCAGCTTCGGCTCTGTCACGAAACTGCACTGACAACCCTCCCATTCGATTCAATTTGCTGCATATCAAAAGAGGGCAAGCACCTTCCAAAGGATTGCTTACCCCCAACGATCCCACATTATTTCCTCAAGCCGGCTACTGCTGAGAATCGGAGTTTCCGCTGTCATCTGGAGCTGCCAGGACCTTCGGTTGGGACCGAACCTCGTCCTTCATGTTGCACTGCCCAAGAAACAAAGCGCCATCATCCACATTCAAGGATCCGACGATGACATCACCCAACATCTGGCCAGTGGGTGCTATGTCCAATCTTCCGGGACTATTCACTTCACCCCTGAGTTCACCGGCTACGGTAACATTGGCCGCGGTTACAGACGCCACCACTACGCCGTCGGCCCCAATTATGAGGTCGCCATCCACGCGCAGTGTGCCCTTTACAAAGCCATCTATCCGCACCGACCCGCTCGCCTCGATGGAGCCCTCTACCGTGGTACCCTTGCCTATGTAAGTATCAATTCTTGCCGCGCCAGGCGCCTTCTCCGGCCTTCTACGAAACATGCGATCCCCTCCTGCTAAGTCTGTGCTAAAGCGCTCTATTTCATGTATGGCGCGGGATCCACGTGACGCCCTCCTATTCGCACCTCATAATGACAGTGCGGCCCAGTGCTCAAGCCAGTGCTGCCCACATAGGCGATTATCTGCCCTTTCTTCACCTTCTGCCCTACCTTCACCACATTCCGCGAGTTGTGGGCATAAAAGGTGCTGCAATTGAAGCCATGTGAAATCTCTACAGCATTGCCATACCCGCCGGACCAGCCAGACAAGACTACTACTCCATCGGCGGCAGCCACTACTGGCGTGCCATGCGTCGCCGCAATGTCAACGCCCTCATGAAAGCGAGTGATCCGCAGTATCGGATGCCGCCTGTTGCCGTACGCTGATGTGATTCGCCCGTTGACAGGCCATCCAGACGGCGTGTGGTCCAACTTGGAGCGATAGGTCTCAGCGGAGACGCGCAAGTCCGACAGATCTTTTTGCATCGCCGACGTTGCAACCAACAACATTTCAAGTTCTTCTGCCATCGTCTCCACAAGATACTGCTCTCCATCGAAAGCGTCGGCGCTAACATCTACGGCCGGGGCATTTGCCACGGCATCGAGCACCGCCTCAGGGGATTCCCTTTCTGCCCCGGGAGCGCCACCTCTCGAAGCTCCACCCCTAGATGAAACCGCATTGCTTGATGAAGCGTTCTTTTGGGCCGCATCCGAACCTTTCACTATCGCCCATATCTCCGCCTTCTCGTCAGCAATCCGGCTCACTGTCGCTTCCAGCATCTGTGTCTTGCTCGCAAGTTCCTGCATTTTGGCAAGTCGCTCTTGCTTCTCAAGCTTGAGCGTCTGATTCTCTGAAAGCAATTGCTCAATGGCATTGTCGCTGTCCATCTTTGCCTCATTGAGCGTCGCAATCCCTCGGCTCATGTTCAAATACGAGATCACGAATATGCCAATTACCCCTATTAGTGCTGCAGCGCAGATCGCGAGCATCTGCGTCGGAATGCCAACCGACCTTGGAGGTTCTCCCGAGGATGGAATGGCGATGACTGTAAGGGACCCTTGGCGCTTCCGGGCAGGAACTCGCCGAATGAACCTTTGCTGCACCGGTCGCCCCCCTTTCGAACCCGTTCAAGATGACTCAAGAAGAAGTCTGCCCCCTGGCAGACACCAACATCACGGACATATTCGCCATATGAATCCGATTTCCTGCAACATCTTCCATTAATGATTCCCGATTTCCCGACTTTCGTTCAGTTCGCCTTCCTGGGCACTATAGTTTCTCTTTGGATGACTCAATGGCTCTAGCAATAGCCTGTATTTCCTCATCAGATAACGTATGAGGGGAACGCCCGCCCTTAACGGGTTTGGCATAGACACGAGTCTCCTCACGCCCCGACAGCCCACTGACGACGACACCGTTAGCGTTGGCGTCCAGCAATGCCATGGAAAAGCTTTGCTCTCCGCCTGTATCGTCAAAAGCATCATATCGAACAATGCCGACCTTCTGTATGTAAGCTAGAGCCGCATCTTGTGCGCGCTCCAATTCCTTTCGAGTCTCATCAAGTTGGTCCTGAAGCATGTCCGTCTTGCGAATATATTCCATGATTATCTGTTCTATATCCTTCTCTTCGCTCTCCGTCCCGAGCAAAGAGCGGTATGCCTTCTCCAGACGTCTGATCCTGTTCGTTGCATTGATAAAAACAACCACGCTTATCAATAGAATAATTGATAGAATCATTGGCACGAGCTGCTGTTGTGCACAGATGAGGCCAATTACTGCACTTTGTTCCATATCAAGCCCAGGCCACACGAGGCCCCGGTCCCTCCTCCAGTCCATCAACTTTCCTTCCACCGGCGTTGCCGTCAAGCAATGCCAAGAATGATATCGAGAATCCTTCCTAGATCGTCTTCTGAATAGTACTCTATTTCTACCTTGCCCTTGCCCGAGGACCCGGTTATTTTCACCTTCGTCCCGAGCCTTTCGCTCAGGTGCCTTATGATAGCTACCACATCCGGGTCGGGCACCTGTGGAGCCTGTTCAATTGTTTCACGTGAAACATTTTTCACTAGCCTTCTCACTAGTTCCTCTGTTTGACGAACCGTCAGCCCCTTATCGATGACTTCCTTTGCTACCTCCAGCTGCAACTTGGCGTCATCAAGGGCTAAGAGGCATCGGGCATGCCCTCCTGTCAGGCGCCCACGTGAGACATGCTCCTGTATTTCGTCGGGGAGATTAAGCAATCTCACAGCGTTAGCTATTGTCGATCGGCTCTTGCCCAAAGTGCCGGATAGCTGTTCCTGTGTCATACTGAATTCGTCCATCAGCTTCCGATAGGCTGAAGCCTCCTCTATCGGGTTTAAGTCTTCCCTTTGCAGGTTCTCAATGAGCGCCACCTGTATCATTCCAGGATCGTCAAGTTCCTTGACGACCGCAGGGATAGTCTGCAAACCAGCCATCTGTGCGGCCCGCCAACGCCTCTCTCCGGCGATGATCTGATAGTTCTCGCCAGCCCGCCTTACCACTATAGGCTGTAGAACCCCATGTGCCCTGATGGATTCAGCCAGTTCCTCCAACTTGTCCGGATCAAACTCGGCTCTTGGTTGGAAGGGGTTCGCGGTCAACTGATCCAGCGGTATCTCGATACCCCGTAATTCATGCGACTCCTCATTGAGCATGGCCTCTCCTATGATTGCATTGAGGCCCTTGCCCAATCCCCGCTTAGTCGCCATGGCTAAGCCCCCTCCCTTTGCATAATCTCGTTGGCCAGACTTCTATACGCCTCGGCACCCTTCGATCTGTCATCATACATAGATATCGGAACTCCATAGCTCGGAGCTTCGCTCAGGCGCACATTTCTCGGTATCACGGCCTCAAAAACGTGCTGCCCGGAATTATTCTTCACATCCTCAACAACCTGTTGCGAGAGATTCGTCCGGGCATCGTACATGGTCATTACAATACCCTCTATCTCTAGCTCCGGGTTGAGGTGACGTTTCACCAAATCGATAGTCCGCATTAGCTGACCCAAGCCTTCAAGGGCGTAATACTCACATTGTATGGGCACCAGGACGGAATCCGAAGCAGTTAACGCATTTACTGTTAGGAGGCCCAACGACGGAGGACAGTCCACTAAACAGTAGTCGTATATGACCCTCACCGGCTCGAGTGCCTTTCTGAGCCTGTGCTCACGCGACATGAGACTGACCATCTCCACCTCCGCCCCCGCCAAATTGAGCGTAGCGGGAACGATGTCAAGCCCCTGGACTCCCGTGTTGAGAATCGCTTTTTCAATCTCAATATCGTTGATCAGAACATTGTAAATGCATGACTCCACGGCCCGCTTGTCAACACCCAGCCCGGAACTGGCGTTTCCCTGTGGATCCATGTCCACCAAAAGAATTCTTCTGCCTGCCATCGCAAGATAGGCACCGAGGTTGACTGCGGTCGTAGTCTTCGCCGTGCCGCCTTTCTGGTTGGCTACTGCAATGACCCTGCCCAATGCGTTACGCCTCCTTAGAATGCTGTTCATGACTTCGCCACGCCGCAAGAATGTCCTTCACTATAGTGGGCGATTCAGTATCACCCGAAAGTGTGATTATGCATCACCCAGAGGTTTTCTGGCCGGCGCTCCCGCCTTTCGCGGATACTTCGCAGGCGTATTGCGCTCTTTTCTCACCGCGACTAACACCCTTTCTCCAGCGTCGTAAGGAAGCGCAAGGTGACGGAGGATTGCCTGGCTGCCCCCTAGTATTTCGATGGCCTTGCCCCCGGCATCCATTTCATCGACTACCCGCGGACCCTTCATCGCAACAAAAAGGCCCCCCGGCCTGACGAAAGGGAGGCAGTATTCCGCCAAAACACCCATGTTGGCGACTCCCCGCGCCACAGCAAGGTCGAATTGCTCACGGTATTCTCCATCCTGACCGAAGTCCTCCGCGCGGCCATGCAGAGCTTCCACCCCATCGAGGCCCAAAGAATCTGCTACCTCGCGCACGAAATCCACTTTCTTTCTTACACTGTCCACAAGGAGCGCACGGGCTCCGGGATTCATGATCTTGAGCACCAGCCCAGGAAATCCCGCGCCAGTGCCAATATCGACGAAGCTATTGAAATTCTCTGTGCCCGCCACGAGCAGGCAACTGAGCGAATCAACGAAGTGCTTGACGGCAATCCCCTGGTCATCCGTGATAGATGTGAGGTTGACAAAGCGATTGGCGTGGACAAGCATTGTTTTGTAAGCACAAAACATCTCGATCTGAGGCTCTGAGAGAGCCACGCCGAGCTCGCAAGCCCCCTGTTTCAGGTAATAAACAAACTCATCCATTGTCCCTCGCTGCCTCCTCTTTTCGTCCCTGCAAAGTCATCTCTCTGAGGTGAACGGTGAGAGCCAACAGATCCGCGGGGGAAATGCCGGGCACGCGCGATGCCTGTCCAACCGAAAACGGTCGAACAACCCCAAGGCGCTCACGGGCTTCCCGCGATAGCCTCGTCAGTTTGGTGTAATCGATGTCCTCAGGGATCTTCCATTTCTCAAGCTTTTTGAACTCTTCCACCTGACGGCGCTGTTTGGCAATATAACCTGAAAACTTGCTTTCTATCTCCACCTGTTCGGTCGCCTCTTCAGCATAATCCCTGAGAGCCTCAGGAAGCTCTTCGCCACTGCGAATCAGCTCAATGGCGTTACGCCTTGCAGCGAACCTTTCCCACCGGTCCTCATCGACTAGCCCAATCTCCCTTCCGCGGGGAGTAAGCCGAAGATCTGCATTGTCCTGCCTCAGAAGAAGCCTGTACTCGGCCCGTGCAGTCATCAGCCGATATGGTTCATCAGTTCCCCTCGAGACCAGATCGTCGATGAGTACGCCAATATAGGCCTCTGATCTATCGAGCAAGAGCCGCTCATCAGGGCGAAGGACACTCAACGCCGCATTGATTCCCGCCACAAGTCCCTGCGCGGCCGCCTCCTCGTAACCGGAGGTCCCATTTATCTGCCCTGCGAAATACAATCCCGCTATCTTCAGGGACTCGAGCGTAGGCGCCAGCTGAGTCGGGTCTATGCAGTCGTACTCTATGGCGTAACCGTACTTCATGATGTGCACATTCTCGAGCCCACGTATTGTCCTGATCATCTTCTCCTGAACATCGACAGGAAGGCTTGTCGACACACCGGACAGATACATCTCCTCGTTTCCGCGCCCCTGAGGTTCCACATAAACCTGATGACGAGGGCGGTCAGGGAACCTCACAATCTTTGTCTCAATCGCAGGGCAATATCGCGGCCCTGTCCCCGTGATCGCGCCGGTATACATGGGCGCACGATCAAGATTCTCCCTGATCACTTCGTGGGTTCTTTCGTTTGTCCACGTTTGCCAGCATGGGATCTGCTCTCTCGGATCGGGCTGTCGCAGATACGAAAAGCCGTATGGGAGTTCCTCACCCAACTGGATCTGAGTCGCATCGTAATCCACGGTCCTCCCATCTATTCTGGCTGGGGTTCCTGTCTTGAAGCGGTACATGGCGAATCCTCGCCGCCTCAGGTTTTCGCCCAGCTCAACGGCGGCCGGCTGTCTGTCGGGGCCTGACTCGTAGTTCATCTCCCCCATGTGAACCCTGCCCCCCAGGTGTGTTCCTGTAGCAAGGATCACTGCCCGGGACGAAATCTCCCCTATCTCGGTGCTCACTCCGGCTACTCTTCCATTGCGCACGATGATGTCATACACTGTAGCTTGTGTGAGCACCAGTCCGGGCTGGCGCTGAAGCGTTCGCCTCATCCTCGCCTGATACTCGGCCTTGTCTATTTGCGCTCTCAACCCACGAACAGCGGGGCCTTTTGAAGTATTCAACATCCGCAGCTGGATAAAGGTCTCATCTGCAGCAAGACCCATTTCTCCCCCTAACGCGTCTATCTCCCGAATGAGATGAGCTTTTGCGGGTCCGCCTAGTGAGGGATTGCACGACATCTGCGCTATGTTCTCCATGCTCACCGTCAATCCAAGCGTGCTACATCCTAACCGAGCACATGCCAGAGCCGCTTCACAACCTGCATGCCCCAGCCCAATCACTATGACATCGTAATCCATTTCCGATTCACCCCCCGTCTCTCACATGCCGCCTATCGCCCATGCGGTCAGGCACAACCGTATTCGACTCCTACTTGCCGACGCAAAACTGGGCAAATATCCTATCCACAATATCCTCTCTCGTTGTTTCGCCAGTAAGCTCCCCCAGCGCATCCAGGGCCGACCTCAAATCAATCGACAGCATGTCGGGCGGCATGTTCTCCTCCACGCCGCAGGCAACATCTCTGAGGGATTGTGCCGCGCGCCTCAAGCAATCTTCGCGTCTCATGCCGAGCATTTCGGATTCTGTTTCGAGCCCATCACGTTGATCTGCGGCTTGACCGCCATGCAGCCCTTGTCCGGCCAACGCGCCAATCTCAGCTATACCCGCACCCCGATCCCCAAGCACCAATGCCTCGATGGCCTCCTCCAAGTTGTCAAGCCCTTCGCCAGTAAGCGCGGAAACCCTGAGGACAGGACGTCCGGCAGCGATTCGGCGCGCATCCTCATCGCCCAGGACGTTAGCCAGGTCACACTTATTTACGACGACGATGGTATGCGATTCCGGTGTCTGCGATACGATCTCCGCGTCGGCCATGTCGAGCGGCTCAGACCCGTCCACAACAGCAAGTGCCACGTCGGCATCTGCCAGAGCTATCTTAGCCCTTTCAACGCCGATTCGCTCCACCGGATCGACCGAATCGCGCATTCCGGCTGTGTCTATCAACCTTATAGGGATCCCGCGGATATTGGCAACTTCAGACACCACATCCCTCGTTGTCCCCGGCAATTCCGACAC
>DUWJ01000236.1 GCA_012842765.1 Bacillota bacterium
AGGGGCTGTGGCTTTTCGGTTCACAGTTCCTCCGAATATGTAGGGGCGTGCGGGCAAGGAGAGCAGTTGACATGTTTGTTGATTTAGTCGAAATATGCGTTCGTGGCGGAGATGGTGGCCACGGCGAGGTCGCATTCAGGCGGGAAAAGTATGTTCCGCGGGGCGGCCCTTCAGGGGGAGACGGTGGCAATGGCGGAAGCGTCATCGCGGAGGCGGACAAGGCTTTGACGACGCTGACGGACTTTCGTTACCGGAAGCATCTCCGCGCAAAGAACGGCGCCCGTGGTGGCGGCAGCAAGATGACTGGCGCGGCAGGCGAAGATCTCATCATTAAAGTCCCAGTTGGAACTATTGTGAGGGACGCGGAGACAGGTGAGATGGTAGCTGACCTTGTTGTTCATGGGCAGAGGGCATTCTTGGCCAGAGGCGGGGCAGGGGGGCGTGGAAATGCTCGGTTCGCGACATCGGTGCGGAGGACGCCGCGTTTTGCTGAGAAGGGAGAGCTTGGCGAGGAACGCCGACTCGTGCTTGAGCTTCGGTTGTTGGCAGATGTGGGGCTCATTGGATACCCCAACGCGGGGAAATCCACGTTGCTGTCAAAGATTTCTTCTGCTCGGCCAAAGATTGCGGATTATCCATTCACAACCCTCAGCCCAATCCTGGGCGTTGTGGATCTAGCGGACAAAAGCTTTGTTGTGGCGGACATTCCTGGGCTTATCGAGGGTGCGGCGGAGGGTATAGGCTTGGGACACGAGTTCTTGCGCCACATTATGAGGACGCGGGTTCTTGTTCACGTCGTTGATGTATCAGAAGAGTCAGGGCGCGATCCTCTTGAGGATTATCGAACTATCAGGCGCGAACTTGAGCTCTACCATCCTGATTTGCCGGTGAAACCAGAGATTGTTGCAGCGAATAAGGTGGACATGCCGGGGGCTTCTGATCGGGCTAGGGCTTTTTCGGATGTGCTCGAAAAAGAAGACGTCCAGGTGTTTCCCATATCGGCGTTGACTGGCGAAGGCGTCCAGAGCCTGCTGTACGCAGTTGCTGATGTATTGGCCAAGATCCCGCCTGATGACATTCTGGTTGAGCCTGAAGAGGAAGCAAGGGTGTACACCCAACGTGGTTCTAGGCTGAGAGATACCGTGGTTGAACGGGATGGCGATGTCTATGTGCTGTCAGGCGAGGGCGTAGAACGTCTATGCCAGATGACTGACATGGATAACGTTGAAGCTTACGGGCGATTCTGGGCTATGTTGGCCAAGGCGGGAATCGTAGATGAGCTTAGGAAGGCCGGAGCTGTTGAAGGAGATATCGTGCGCATAGGAGATCTGGAGATAGAGTACGGCGAGGCGCATTTCTGGACGCGCTAGCAGGTGCGGCAGGTGTATTACGATGAAGCGTATAGGCCTGATGGGCGGCACTTTTGATCCGGTGCATTATGGGCACCTTGTAACGGCGGAACAGGCGTACTACCAGTTTGACCTCGACAAGGTTGTGTTTGTGCCATCAGGGCAGCCTCCCCATAAAATGGGCAAACAAATCACTTCGCGTGAACACAGATACATGATGACTGTTCTGGCCACAACGAGCAATCCCCATTTTGAGGTGTCTTCAATAGAAGTGGACAGGTCAGGTCCATCGTATGCCATCGATACTGTGAGAGCTTTTCGAGATAGATATGGGTATGATGCAGGACTTTATTTCATCACAGGCGCAGACGCGATACTGGAAATGCTTGAGTGGAAAGATTCGGACGCTCTTCTTGAGCTATGTGAGTTTATTGCTGCGACGAGGCCGGGGTATGCGCTTCACAGCGATAGAATTGAGCAAATATTCGGGCACAGAGCAAACAAGATTCATTTCCTCGAAGTTCCGGCTTTGGCTATATCATCCACCGATATTCGAGAGCGGCTCAAAGATGGACGACCGATTCGATATCTTCTGCCTGACATGGTCATCAACTACATTGAACTGGTCGGGCTATACAGAGAATGACTGCGCGCTGCATCTTGGGTGATACATAAGTGCACGGGTACGGCGGAAAACTACGTCTAACGGAGTGAGGTGCAGGCATGAGTAAAACTTTGTATGTGGGAAACCTCCCTTGGGGGATAACAGATCATCAACTACAGCAAGTGTTCTCCCCCTATGCGGAGGTTATTTCAAGCAGGATTGTGACGGACAGAGATACTGGGAGATCCCGCGGTTTTGGTTTTGTGGAGGTCGACACCGATGATATCGAGCCGATCGTCAAATCACTTCACGGAACGACTATCGATGGAAGAGAGATCACGGTGAACGAGGCGAAAGCCCGGGAACACCGCATGTAA
>DUWJ01000027.1 GCA_012842765.1 Bacillota bacterium
ATCCTCGCAGGGATCTCCTGAGACAGAGCGCCCTTGGGGCCCTTTACAGTGATTATGCTGCCATCCAGTTCAACCTCTACACCCTTGGGAACCGGCACTGGTTTCTTGCCTATTCTAGACATGTCTACACCACCTACCACATGTAGCAGATGACCTCTCCGCCAAGCCCGGCTTCCCTCGCCTGACGGTCTGTCATCAGCCCACGAGATGTGGAGATTACGGCCGTTCCCAGGCCGTTCAGGACCTTCGGAACCTCATCCTTCTTAACGTACACCCTGAGGCCGGGCTTGCTTATCCGCTTGAGGCCGTGTATTACCTTCTGCTTGTTAGGCCCATACTTCATGT
The DNA here is from genome assembly GCA_012842765.1 of Bacillota bacterium. Lineage (GTDB taxonomy): Bacteria > Bacillota > DTU025 > DTU025 > DTU025 > UBA10085. Next base: position 346 of record DUWJ01000027.1, read on the forward strand.
GGACCTTAATAACATCGTACTTGTCTCCCCGAGTGACCTCAAAGCCGCGGATGTAGCCCTCATCTTTCATTATCTGAGCAAGCTCTGCCTTCATCCGAGATGCTGGTATCTCAACGACCTCGTGGTTCACTGTATTCGCGTTGCGTATTCTAGTAAGCATATCCGCGATCGGGTCTGTCAACACCATCGTCCTCTACCTCCTCTCGTGGCGTGCCCCTGCTGTCACCAACTCGCCTTGGTCACGCCCGGGATTTCTCCCTTCGAGGCGAGAGTTCGGAAGCAGATCCTGCACATTTTGAACTTGCGCATATATCCTCTCGGTCGCCCGCAAATCGAGCACCGGTTATACTGCCTCACCTTGTATTTCGGCTCTTTCTGCCACTTCTCTACAAGCGCCTTTCGCGCCATATCTTCCCCTCCTTACTGCAGCCTGACTGGCAGGCCCATAAGCTTCAACAGCTCGAAAGCTTCTTCATCCGTTTTTGCAGTAGTCACGATGGTTATGTCCATGCCACGGATCTTGTCAACATCGTCATACCGGATCTCCGGGAAAACCAACTGCTCCCTAAGACCCAAGGTATAGTTTCCCCGCCCGTCAAAAGCGTCCGGAGAAACCCCTCTGAAGTCCCTAATCCTCGGAAGAGCGATATTGAACAGCTTATCCAGAAAATAATACATCCTTGCGCCGCGGAGGGTTACCTTGCACCCAATGGGAACTCCGGCCCGCAGTTTGAACGCTGCGATCGACTTCTTCGCCCGGGTGATTATCGGACGCTGTCCGGTAATATTGGCTAGTTCGTCGGCGGCGTCAAGCGCCTTGGGGTCCACAATGGCGTCTGATACGCCCCTGTTGACGATGACCTTTTCGACCTTTGGAACCTCCATGACGTTCCTGTATTCGAACTTCTGCATAAGCGCAGGGACAACCTCGTTCTGGTATTTCTCCTTCAGCCGTGGAGTCGGCGCCTCCATATAATTGACCCCCTCTCAGGCCTATCGACTATCCTACTTTTTATCCAGCTTGGCTCCGCACTTCTTGCATACTCTCATGGGCTTGCCAGACTCCCCAAGTTCCATGCCAACCCGCGTCGGCTTGTTGCACTTGCCGCAGACCACCATGACTCTGCCTAGCGCCATGGGCGCGGGTTTGTCGATGATGCCTCCCTGCGGATTCGCGGTGCTCGGACGAGTATGCCGCTTTACAATGTTCAAGTTCTCAACGATAACCTTCTGTTCACGAGGCAGCACCCTGAGGACCTTGCCTCTCCTGCCTGCATCTTTGCCTTGGAGCACCATAACGGTGTCGCCCTTCTTGACCTTCTTCACGGATATCGTCATTTTATCCACACCTCCTCGCTCCTGGGGACCGCCCCGTAGCCTAGAGGACCTCCGGAGCAAGCGATATGATCTTCATGAAATTCCGATCACGAAGCTCTCGCGCCACAGGCCCGAAGATTCGCGTGCCCCGTGGGTTATTATTGGCGTCGATAACGACCGCCGCGTTTTCATCGAATCTGATATATGTGCCGTCGGCCCGCCTGAGCTCCTTCTTGGTGCGAACGACAACGGCCTTGACGATATCGCCCTTCTTGACAACGCCCCCGGGCGTGGCCTCTTTGACAGTGCCAATAATGATGTCGCCAATACCGGCATACCGGCGGTCCCCGCCGCCCAAGACGCGAAAGCACATCACTTTCTTGGCGCCTGTATTGTCCGCTATATTCAGTACGGTCTGGGCCTGAATCACAGAGTGTTCCTCCCTTCAATAGGGCCCTTGTTACTTAGCCTTCTCTACTATCTTTACAAGCCTCCAACGCTTATCGCGTGAGATCGGCCGGGTCTCCATGATGAGAACCTTGTCACCTACTCTGCTCTCATTGCCCTCATCGTGCACCTTAACCTTGCTGGACCGACGCACCACTTTGCCATACATCGGATCTCTGTAGGTGCGCTGGAGTTCCACCACTCGGGTCTTGTCCATTGCATCACTGACTACAAACCCGACTCTCTCCTTGCGCTCATTTCTAGCAGTCTCCATGACCTGGCCTCCTCTCTACCCTCGTGCAATCTTGAGCTCGCGTTCCCGCATTTCCGTCTTCACCCTGGCGATATCACGCCTAACATCCTTTATCCGATGCGCGTTGTCCAGCTGGTTTGTGGCGAGCTGAAACCTGAGGTTGAAGAGTTCCTCCTTGAGGCCTTCCAGCCTAGTATCGAGTTGTTCGGGGGTCATCTCTCTCAGCTCTCTAGCCTTCATCGGCTTCACCACCCGCTTCTTCTCTCTTTACGAACTGCGTCTTGATCGGCAGCTTATGCCCTGCCAATCTCATTGCTTCACGCGCAATCTCTTCGGATACTCCGCCCATTTCAAACATTACTCTTCCGGGCTTCACCACTGCCACCCAGTACTCCGGCGCACCCTTGCCGCTCCCCATACGTGTTTCGGCCGGCTTCTTGCTCACAGGCTTGTCTGGAAATATCTTTATCCACACCTTGCCGCCACGCCTGATGTATCTGGTCATCGCAATACGGGCCGCCTCTATTTGTCGCGACGTTATCCATCCAGGCTCAAGCGCCTGAAGGCCATACTCGCCGTAGGTGACGGTGGTTCCCTTTTCAGCAACGCCCTTCATGCGTCCCCTCTGCTGCTTTCGGTACTTGACCTTCTTGGGCATCAGCATTTATCGAGCCCCTCCCCCCTGCCGAGCTTTCCCCGACTTATCTGGGAGAACATCACCTTTATAGATCCATACCTTCACTCCGATTTTGCCGTACGTCGTATTTGCCTCAGTGAACCCATAATCAATGTCGGCTCTCAACGTGTGAAGGGGAAGCTTGCCATAACTGTAACCTTCCGTCCTGGCTATCTCTGCGCCGCCAAGGCGACCGCTGGATTTCACCCGCATTCCCTGAACCCCAAGCCGCTCGGCTCTGCCCATGGCCTGCTTCATCGCACGTCTGAAGGAGATTCTCCTCTCCAGCTGAGCTGCGATGTTCTCTGCCACCAACTGAGCATCGAGTTCAGGATGCTTGATCTCCATAATGTTCACCGAAACCTGCTTGCCCGTCATGGCCTCCAGGTCCCTGCGAAGCGCATCTGCTTCCGAACCGCCGCGCCCAATAACCATACCAGGACGGGCAGTGTGGATGGTGACTCTAATCCTGTTCGCCGCACGCTCGATCTGTATCCGCGAAACGCTGGCGGCATAAAGTCGGTTCTTAATATACTTCCTGAGCTTCAAATCTTCATGGAGAAGCTCGGCATAGTTCTTATCTGAATACCACGTAGACTCCCAGGTCCGGTTGATGCCAAGCCGCAGACCTATAGGATTGACTTTCTGCCCCACACTCTAACCCTCCCTTTCTCTGACCACTACCGTTATGTGGCTCGTGCGCTTGAGGATCCTGTTTGCCATGCCCCTTGCGCGCGGCCGTATCCGCTTGAGCGTAGGGCCTTCGTCAACATAAGCCTCAGCGATATAGAGGTCATCCCTGCTAAGGTCGAGGTTGTTTTCGGCATTTGCCGCTGCAGAAGCAACAACCTTGCTGACCGGCTCCGCCGCAATGTGCGGAGTATATTTAAGAATGGTCAGGGCTTCATCAACACTTTTGCCGCGCACAAGATCCACAACCCTGCGAACCTTCTGTGGCGACATGCGCACATAACGCGCTACCGCTTTCGCTTCCACCTGCGCCCGACCTCCTACCTCTTGATCTGTGTAGTCTTATCCGATTGCCTATGGCCCCTAAACGTCCTCGTTGGCGCAAACTCTCCGAGCCTATGCCCTACCATGTCCTCAACGATGTATATCGGAACATGCCTACGTCCATCATGCACAGCTATGGTATGGCCAAGCATGTCTGGGGTAATCATTGACGCTCTGGACCACGTCTTTATAATCTCTTTTTTTCCCGCTGAATTTAGCCTTTCGACCTTCTCAGCTAAGGCCTCGTGGACATACGGTCCCTTCTTCAACGACCTGCCCATATATTGGCGCGCCTCCTTTCAGAACCCACTTCTTACTTCTTGCCCCGGCGACGGACTATCAACCTGTCAGAAGCCTTGGCCTTGCGCGTCCTGTATCCCAGTGTCGGAACTCCCCAAGGTGTGACCGGGCTCTTCAACCCAATAGGCGACCTACCCTCGCCGCCACCGTGCGGGTGATCCACCGGGTTCATCGCGACTCCACGAACACTCGGCCTTCTCCCCATCCATCGGCTGCGTCCGGCCTTTCCCATAGAGATGTTCTCATGCTCCACGTTTCCAACCTGGCCCACGGTAGCTCGGCACTCCTGGCGAACCATCCTCATCTCCGTCGAAGGCAAGCGAAGAGTGACATACTCGCCTTCTCTCGCCATTATCTGAGCGCTGGCCCCTGCAGATCTGGCGAGCTGCGCGCCTCTTCCGGCCGTAAGCTCGACTGCATGGACTACTGTGCCCACAGGGATGTTGGAAAGCGGCAATGCGTTGCCGGGCTTGATGTCGGCATCAGGGCCCGACTCTATAACGTCGCCAACCTTGAGCCCAAGAGGGGCCAAGATGTACCGTTTTTCGCCATCTGCGTAGTTGACTAGTGCAATTCGCGCAGATCGGTTCGGGTCATACTCTATGGACGCGATTCTGCCAGGAACCCCGTCCTTGTCACGCTTGAAATCCACGACTCTGTATGCCCTCTTGTGTCCGCCGCCCCTGAACCGAACGGTGGTCCTGCCTTGGGCATTCCGTCCTCCGCTCTTCTTGAGCGGAACCACCAGCGACTTTTCAGGCTTCGAGGACGTGATCTCCTCAAACGTGGCAACCGTCATCTGCCGCCGTGCCGGCGTAGTAGGCTTAAAACTTTTGACTCCCATCCCGCATACCTCCTTTACGTGAACTTAGACCCCTTCGAAGAGCGGGATGGTCTCCCCGTCCTGCAAGGTAACGATGGCCTTTTTCCAGGCTGGGGTCATTCCCTCCGAACGTCCCTGTCTCTTCAGCTTTCCGGGAACATTTATGGTGTTTACTGCAACTACCCGAACGTCGAATATCTTTTCGACAGCCCTGGCGATCTCTATCTTGTTAGCGTCACGCTTAACCTTGAAAACGTATTTTCCCTCTGCCGACAGAGCGTTGCTCTTCTCAGTGATGATCGGCCCTATGATAATGTCCCGCGGGTGTGCCATCACGCAAACGCCTCCTCCGCCCTTGAAACCGCATCGCGCGTAAGTACCAGCGCTGTGTGGTTCACAATATCGTAGACATTTAGGCCTTCAACATGGAGAACCATTGCCCCCGGAATATTCCGAGTGGACTTCTCCACAACCTCGCTCCGCTCGTCAGTAACAACAAGGGGCTTTTCAGCGCCTATTTTCTCAAAAAGCGCTGCCATGCTCTTCGTGCTTGGTTCGGATAGATCAATGGCGTCAACAACGTATACCGCGTTCTCCTGCGCCATCGATGACAGCGCCGACAACAGCGCCAACCTGCGAACCTTCTTCGGAATCGTGTAGCCATACTTTCTAGGCTTAGGGCCGAACACTACTCCGCCCCCAACCCATATGGGCGACCTGCGCGATCCGTGTCTCGCCCTTCCGGTCCCCTTCTGGCGCCACGGCTTTCGACCGCCGCCCCGGACCTCGGAGATGGTCTTCGTGCTATGCGTGCCCGACCTTCTGCTGGCAAGCTGCAGCGTAACCGCTTCATGCACTGCGTGCTCGTTGGGCTCTATTCCGAAGACGGCTTCAGGAAGCTCTACCTCTCCGAGCCTATTGCCTCTTGCATCGAACAATGGTGCTTTGGGCATCTCCTGCGCCTCCTTACTTTGCCTTCGCCTTTACAGAGTCCCGGATAGTCACAAGACCATTAGTGGCACCGGGGATTGAACCCCGCACCATGAGCAGGTTCCTCTCCGGGTCGACCTTTACGACTTCTAGCCCCAGGCTCGTAGCTTTCGTGCCACCGAGCCTGCCCGCCATCTTGCGTCCTTTAAAAACCCGAGCCGGAGCGGTCGCACCCAGTGATCCAACTCCCCGATGATAGTGGGAACCGTGCGCCATCGGGCCGCGGCTGAAATTCCACCTCTTCATCGGTCCGGCAAACCCCTTGCCCCGAGAGATGCCAGTCACGTCTACAAGGTCGCCCACTGACCACTGATCGACCTTGATCTCCTGGCCAAGCTCATAGGCATCCGCTGACTCTATGCGAAACTCTTTCAGATGTCTGCTAGGCTTCACATTCGCCTTAGCATAATGGCCGGCCATAGGCTTGCTCACACGCCGCTTGTCGATTTCGCCGAAGCCAAGCTGAACCGCTTCGTAGCCATCGGTGGCGGTGTGCTTCTTTTGAACAACGCAACATGGCCCTGCCTCTATAACTGTAACCGGATGAACCCTGCCGTCTTCTTCGAAAATCTGGGTCATCCCAATCTTTCTGCCGATTATAGCTCTGCCCACGCGTCACACCCCCTCGTGGCCTACAACTTGATCTCTATGTCCACTCCCGCCGGAAGGTCGAGACGCATCAGAGCGTCGATCGTCTTGGGAGTAGGATCTAGGATATCAATCAACCTCTTGTGAGTCCTCATCTCGAACTGTTCGCGAGAATCCTTGTTCACGTGAACAGAACGAAGCACTGTGTATACGTTTCTCTCCGTCGGGAGCGGGATAGGCCCTGAGACCTCTGACCCCATTCTCTTAGCAGTCTCCACAATTCTCTCGGCGGACTGATCCAATATCTTGTGATCAAAAGCTTTCAGCTTGATCCGGATTTTCTGAGTTGCCAAATTGGCTCCCTCCTATTCGCCCGATTCCTTTGACGGACATACTCCACGGAAGTTACTCCGGCAGCTTCCCGCACAGACAATCTCCCGCTTCATCGCAGATTGGTGGGGGCGGGACTTCCCGCCCCCACGTTGCCGCATTATTCACTGTCCGAACTGCGGTCGGCTTACTCGATAATGGAAGCCACTGCTCCCGCGCCAACAGTGCGGCCGCCCTCGCGGATAGCAAAACGGAGCCCAGGCTCCATGGCGATTGGAGTAATGAGACTGATTGTCATCACCGTGTTGTCGCCAGGCATCACCATCTCCGTGCCCTCAGGCAGCTGTACGGTTCCGGTAACATCCGTTGTTCTGAAGTAAAACTGCGGACGATAGCCGTTGAAGAACGGAGTATGCCTACCGCCCTCCTCCTTAGTCAGAACGTAAACCTGAGCAGTGAACTTTGTATGAGGAGTGATGGACCCTGGCTTCGCCAGCACCTGGCCGCGCTCTACCTCATCTCTGTCAATACCTCGAAGGAGACATCCAACGTTGTCGCCTGCAACACCCTGGTCAAGAAGCTTGCGGAACATCTCTACGCCTGTGACCACTGTCTTCCTCGGCTGAGGCATCAAACCGACGATCTGCACCTCGTCTCCGACCTTGACAACTCCACGCTCGACTCGGCCCGTAACAACGGTGCCGCGCCCAGTAATCGTGAAAACATCCTCGATCGGCATGAGGAACGGTTTATCGATTTCCCGCTGCGGCTCTGGGAAATAGGCATCGATAGCTTCAACGAGCTTCCAAATCGGACCGCACCACTGGCAATCCTTTTGTCCGCACCCGCACTCGCCGGCCTTGTACGCCGACAGGGGAATTACAGGAATCTCGTCTCCTGGGAACTCATACTCGCTGAGCAAATCCCTTACCTCTAGTTCAACCAGCTCAAGGAGTTCCGGGTCATCGACCATGTCCACCTTGTTCAGCGCAACCACAATTGAGGGAACGCCGACCTGTCGCGCAAGCAGGATGTGCTCACGGGTCTGGGGCATCGGGCCGTCTGCGGCCGACACCACGAGAATGGCCCCGTCCATCTGAGCTGCACCGGTAATCATGTTCTTGATGTAGTCCGCGTGTCCGGGGCAGTCAACGTGGGCATAGTGACGGTTTGGCGTCTCATACTCCACGTGGGACGTGCTGATAGTGATTCCACGAGCCTTCTCCTCGGGCGCCTTGTCGATCTTGTCAAAGTCCATGAACTGGGCAAGCCCATTCTTCGCCAGGACATTCGTGAGCGCCGACGTCAGCGTCGTTTTGCCGTGGTCGACGTGCCCTATTGTCCCGATGTTAAGGTGGGGCTTGGTCCTTTCAAACTTCTGTTTGGCCATTTCTTTCAATCCTCCCTTGCATTCTCAGGACAAAACTCCTCGGTATCGTCGCATGATCTCCGCAGCCAAGTTGTCGGGGACCTGCTCATACCTGAGAAAATGCATTGTATGGTTAGCCCTTCCCTGGGAAAGTGACCTCATGGTTGTGGCATAACCAAACATTTCCGCGAGCGGAACCTGCGCCCTTATGACTTGGTTCTGGCCGACGTTCTCCAGGGCAGTGACCTTGCCCCTTCGCGCGCCGAGATCCGCCATGATGTCACCGACGTAAAGCTCGGGCGTTTCTACCTCTACTTTCATAATCGGTTCCAGAAGCACTGGTTTGGCACGTTCCATGGCTTCTTTGAAAGCCAAAGACCCTGCAATCTTGAACGAAAGCTCAGACGAATCGACCTCGTGGTAAGAGCCATCCACAAGCGCTACCGCCACGTCAACGACTGGGTATCCTGCCAAGACTCCATTGCCTGCTGCCTCCATGATACCGGCTTCGACTGCGGGTATGAAGTCCTTAGGAATCGCTCCGCCTACAACCTTGTTTTCAAAGACAATGCCTGATCCTTGGGCGCCCGGTTCCAGTTCCAAAACGACGTGGCCGTACTGTCCGCGTCCACCCGTTTGCCTTACAAATCTTCCTTCGTGTCTCACCGGACACGTTATTGTTTCCCTGTATGCAACCTGAGGTTTCCCAACATTCGCCTGCACGTTAAACTCACGGAGAAGCCTATCGACTATGACCTCGAGATGCAGCTCGCCCATTCCCGAGATGAGCGTCTGACCCGTCTCCGGATCGGTTCGAACTCGGAATGTGGGATCCTCCTCTGCAAGTTTCGCTAGGGAAACTGTCAAACGATCCTCATCATTCTTGCTCTTTGGTTCGACCGCAACCGCTATCACGGGCTCAGGGAACTCCATGCGCTCCAACACAACCGGTGCACGCTCGTCACAGAGGGTATCTCCGGTGGTTGTGTTTCTCAATCCCACCGCCGCAACGATGTCACCTGTGGATACGAGATCAAGTTCCTCCCTGTGATTGGCATGCATTCTTAGTATGCGACCGAATCTCTCGCGTTTTCCCTTCGAGGCATTGTAGATCGCATCTCCAACCTTCGCAACCCCTGAATAGACCCGAAAGTAGGCAAGCTTGCCCACGTATGGGTCGGTCGCGATCTTAAACGCGAGCCCACAGAAGGGCTCGTCATCAGACGGCTTTCGCTCAATCTGTTCTTCATCGTTGGTCGGATCTACTCCGACTATGGGCGGTACGTCCATCGGCGACGGAAGATAGTCGACAATCGCATCGAGAAGCGATTGCACGCCCTTGTTCCTATATGCAGACCCACATAGAACCGGAGTCAGTTTAGCCGATAACGTCGCCCTACGCAACCCGTCAATGATGTCTTGTGAAGTTATCTCTTCCCCATCAACATAGAGCATCATGACATGATCATCGTTCTCCGCCACCAGCTCCACCAAGCGCTCCCTAGCCTCAGCTGCAGGCTGGCGAAGCTCTTCAGGGATCTCGACAACCTGCCGATTCAAGCCGAGATCATCCATATAGACGATGGCTTTTTGCGATATCAAATCGATCATACCGGCAAACCGGTCCTCAGCCCCTATTGGGATCTGCACTGGCGCTGGCGTGGCCCCGAGTCTCTCACGAATCGCACGAACAGCCATGTCAAAATCGGCGCCTACTCGGTCCATTTTGTTCACAAAAGCTATCCGTGGAACCCGATATCGGTCAGCCTGTCGCCAAACCGTCTCCGACTGGGGTTGAACTCCTTCGGCCGCGTCGAAGAGAGCCACCGCCCCATCGAGCACTCTGAGAGATCGTTCGACCTCCACAGTAAAGTCCACGTGCCCGGGCGTGTCGATAATGTTTATTTGATAATCTCGCCAATCGCACGTCGTCGCAGCAGACGTAATAGTAATGCCCCGCTCCTGCTCCTGCACCATCCAGTCCATCGTGGCCGTGCCGGAATCAACTTCACCGAGCCGGTGAACCCGACCGGTATAGAAGAGAATACGCTCGGTCGTAGTTGTTTTGCCAGCGTCGATGTGCGCCATAATGCCTATATTTCTAATTCTCTCAGGTGGCGTCACCCCAAGCATACCTCTCCCCCCTTACACGCGCTGGATGCCTTGACTACCATCTATAATGCGCAAAGGCCTTGTTGGCTTCGGCCATTCTGTGCATTTCCTCTTTTCTCTTGACTGAAGCCCCCGTGTTCTCTGACGCGTCAAGGATCTCCGCAGCAAGCCTTTCGGCCATAGTCCTCTCCGGTCGTTTCCTGGCATTCCCAACGATCCATCGGAACGCGAGAGCCTTCCGCCTCTCCGGTCTGACTTCCGTTGGCACCTGGTAAGTCGCACCGCCAACCCTTCGCGCCCGCACTTCGAGCACAGGCATGACATTCTTTACAGCCCGCTCAAACGTATCCAAAGGCTCCTTGCCGGTCTTAGCCTGGACAATATCTGCGGCCTCGTACAGTATTGATTCAGCTACGCTCTTCTTTCCATCCAGCATCAACTTGCTTATGAACTCAGCCATCAGCTCGCTGTTATAAACCGGATCTGGAACCGTTTCATGCTTGACTATTGTACCTCGCCTTGGCATCACTCACCCTCCCCTCGCGCTCAACAGCATTACTTCGGGCGCTTCGCGCCATACTTCGAACGGCCCTGACGTCTATCTGCAACTCCAGCAGCATCAAGAGTACCGCGCACGATGTGATACCTGACACCAGGCACATCCTCGATACGGCCACCCCTGATCAGCACGACTGAGTGCTCCTGGAGGTTATGCCCTTCACCTGGAATGTACGCTGTAACCTCAAGTCCGTTTGTCAGCCTGACCCTGGCGATCTTCCTAAGGGCCGAATTCGGCTTCTTCGGGGTAGTCGTCCTCACAACGGTACACACGCCCCTGCGCTGCGGAGCGCCCTTCCCATAGGTTGACCTGCGGTTCAAAGAGTTGTACTGGTACCTGAGTGCAGGCGATGCAGACTTAGCCTTTGACTGCTTACGGCCTTTTCTTACCAGCTGGTTAATGGTCGGCACAATGACCCACCTCCTTCCCATAGAGTCAGACGCTGCGGACAGAATATGCCCCTTCCACCTGAGTCCAGGTGCAAGGGACACTCTCTACTCATGGAGTATAGCAGCGGAAGCGGCGCCCACATCGATCCCACATGCCTTACCCAGCTCTTCCATGGAATCGACCATTATAATAGGTACGCCGTTTCTCACACATAACGCCTTCACATCACGGATAACGTGCTCCTCAGCATCGCTTGCGATATATACCGCACTCACGCACCCTCGCTCCAAAGCTCTTACCGTCTGCTTTGTGCCGATCACTCGACTATCTGCGTCGGCAAGACCCTGGTTCATGGGTGTTATCGCTCCTTTCGGCATATCGTTTCAAGCCCTAGCTTCAGAGGCTCAGACAGTTTTACATTTTACCATCAGCCCCCGAGCCTGTCAAGGGGGCACAACGAGCTATTCCCCAATTCTGCGAGATTTACTCCAACAGAACCGCCGGTTCCAAGAAGCGACCGCACGCCCACGCAAAACTCACGCGAACATGCGGCCACACAACCTAGCCTAGCCGAGAGCGTAAGATAGCCGGGCTGTCTAGGACTGGGCCTGCGACGCCCCCTCGCTCAGGGCCTCTGTTATTTCCTTCCCCAGATGCTCCGCCAAGGGCGCTCCAAGAGAATCTGCCCTCGCGGCCCCAGGAGATGCAGCTTCTCTTACATCTCGTCGACCTCTTTCGGCCTTCTCAATATCGCGTTCGATTTCCCTACTGGCTTCCGGAGACGCAAGGACCCTCACATTGCGGTATCTCGGCATCCCGGTGCCTGCCGGAACAAGCTTGCCTATGATGACATTCTCCTTCAGACCAATGAGCTCATCACTCTTGCCCTTCATAGCAGCTTCCGTAAGGACTCTGGTAGTCTCCTGGAACGAAGCCGCCGACAGGAAGCTGTCTGTCTGCAGTGACGCCTTGGTGATCCCGAGAAGCGCCGGCTTGCACGTAGCTGGCCTGAGCCCATTCGCCTTGGCTTCAGCATTAGTGTCCTCAAACCTGAAGATGTCTACCAGCTCGCCGGGGAGCAGATCCGTGTCTCCCGGATTCTCTACTTTCACCTTGCGCATCATCTGTCTGACTACTACCTCGATATGCTTGTCATTGATCTCGACACCCTGGGAACGGTAGACGTCCTGCACTTCTCTGACTATATACTGCTGCACAGCTACTGACCCGCGAATTCGCAATATATCGTGGGGATTGAGCGACCCTTCAGTAAGCTTCTGGCCCGGCTCGACCTTCTGGCCTTCCTTAACCTCCAGCCGTGCACCATATGGCACGGAGTACTCATGGGATTCGCCTGAAGGTTGAGTTATGACTATCTTGCGAGACCCCTTGGCCTCAACCATGCTTACTTCGCCAGCATACTCAGTGATGATGGCAAGGCCCTTGGGCTTTCTCGCCTCGAACAGTTCCTCAACCCTGGGCAGGCCGCGGGTGATGTCGTCCCCTGCAACGCCGCCCGTGTGGAATGTCCTCATAGTCAGCTGCGTGCCGGGCTCGCCAATGGATTGCGCAGCAATGGTTCCGACCGCTTCGCCTACTTCAACCAAGTTGCCTGTTGCAAGATTGCGCCCGTAGCACATGACACACACACCATGGCGCGTCCTACATTTCAAAACCGACCGCACAGCCCAAGACTCGTATCCCAAATCCTCGATCATCTTGGCCTGGTCCTCATCGATCATCTGGTTCTTGGCGACGATCACCTCACCGGTCTCTTCGTTCACCAGCTCCTGCAGGCTCACGCGCCCAGTGATCCTCTCCGACAGGCTCTCGATCACCGTATCGCCTTCAACAATCGCGGACACATCGATTCCCTCGGTAGTGCCGCAATCATCCTCCCTGACGATTACGTCCTGAGCCACATCCACAAGCCGCCTGGTGAGGTAGCCTGAGTCAGCTGTTCTAAGAGCAGTGTCGGCCAGCCCCTTACGAGTCCCGTGGGTGGAAATGAAGTACTCCAACACATTCAGGCCTTCCCTGAAGTTGGCCTTGATGGGGACGTCGATAGTCCGTCCTGACGGGTCGGCGACGAGGCCTCTCATCCCTGCAAGCTGGTTGAGCTGCTGCACATTACCACGAGCGCCCGATGTGGCCATCATGTATACGGGATTGAGCTCGTCGATCTTGAACTCCACACGCTCTCTCTCCCCAGTCAGCTTGGCCTCCTCGAGTTTGCGGGCCATCAGAATATCCGGCCGAATCTCCCGCATCATGGCTTCCTGAACGTTCTCGCGCGCCTCAGTCCAAACATCTATTATCAGGCTGTACTTTTCGTCCTCCAGAAGCAAGCCTCTTCTGTACTGACCCTCGATCTCCTCGACCCTGGCGTCGGCATCCTTTATGATGGCCTGTTTCTTGTCGGGCACAGCAATGTCGACTATGCCTACCGTAGTCCCTGACACAGTGGCGTAATGAAATCCGAGGTTCTTCAGGGCATCCAATACATCAGCGGTCCTCGCGTTCCCGTACTTTCTCCTGATCACACCCACGAGTTTGCTCAAGAAACCCTTGGTAGCCGGTTTGCGCATGCGATTGCCGCCTGACTCCTCGTACTCCCAAAAAGAGACACCCCTCGGCAAGAAGTCGCCCTCAGTGAGCGCTGAATCAAATGATGACTCCGCGGAGTTTATATAGGGGAAGTCATCCGGGAATATCTCATTGAATATAAGCTTGCCAACGGTAGTCACTATCCTGCGAGTGCCGGCCTCCTCCGCTCCCAACAGAAGCTTGGACTCTGGAATTCGCACTACAATCATGGAATGCAATGCGATTGCGCCAGCATCATAAGCCGCTCGAGCCGCTTCCGGATTCTCAAACAGCTTCCCCTCGCCCTTGGCGCCTATCCGCTCGAATGTCAGGTAGTAGCAGCCCAAAACCATGTCTTGCGTGGGCGTAGCCAGCGGGCCGCCGTGAGCCGGTGAAAGAATGTTGTTCACCGACAGCATGAGCAACCTCGATTCGGCCTGCGCCTCAGCGGACAACGGCACGTGGACCGCCATCTGGTCACCGTCGAAGTCTGCATTGTAGGCGGTGCAGACAAGCGGATGAATCTGTATGGCCCTGCCCTCCACCAAGACGGGCTCAAACGCCTGAAT
>DUWJ01000237.1 GCA_012842765.1 Bacillota bacterium
AAATCGAAGTTGGCCTTGTCCACAAATCCATTTTGCAGTATGCGCACTGCATAGGAAGGAACATCAATAGCCCCGTTCGCCACCGCGATCTCATAGGGAGCCACGAAACGGTCGTATATCAACCAGCTCAAACCCATACCCGCAAAGAGTGTACCGGATGCGCCCAAATTGAAACGTGCTAGGCTGATTTTTCCTAAGTAATGACCGCAAAGGATGGCCAAGCTCAATAGAAAAAGTGAATTCGTCAGCAAGTCCACGTGTCATTCATCTCCTGCCTTGGTCACGCCGTGCAAAGTGTTTCACTTTACTGCTGCGGTCGGCTGAAAGACCAGATCAGCCCATAAAAAGGATCTGCATGCAACATAGACAACTCTGTCTGCACAATGCCGGTCACTTGCGAGGGCAATTCGGCTACCCGTACACCGGCTTCTTCAAGCGCCCTGCGTTTATGGTGATAAGTGCCCCTACCTCGCTCGATAATAGCTCCAGCGTGTCCCATACGTTTACCAGGGGGAGCACTTTGGCCGGCGATGTAGGCAACTACAGGCTTGGTCATCTGAGTGATATAGGGTGCCGCCTCCTCCTCGGCACTGCCTCCGATCTCTCCAATTAAGACAACCACTGAGGTAGCAGAGTCAGCTTCAAAAAGCCGCAGAATATCGACAAATGATTGCCCCACGACACGATCGCCACCAATACCCACTACCGTTGATTGACCAACGCCAGAAGCCGTGAGATTGCCAACTATCTCATAGGATAGCGTGCCAGAGCGAGCGACCACACCTACACTCCCTGGAAAAAAGATAGAGCTAGGTGCGATGCCTATCTTGCATCTGCCGGGAGAGACAATCCCGTACGTGTTTGGGCCTATGATCGTGGCCCCAATACGATCTGCATAAGCCATAATCTCCAGGCAGTCATGTACCGGTACATGCTCGGTTATTATCACCAATGTTCTGATGCCGGCCTCCATAGCCTCCAGTGCTGCATCTTTAACTGCAGCTGCCGGTGTAAAGAGCACCGAAGCGTCGATAGAATACTCTTCTGTCGCTGCACGTACAGTATCAAAAACAGGAACGCCTTCTACTTCCATGCCACAACGGCCAGGAGTGACTCCCGCCACTACATTAGTGCCGTAAGCAAGCATCTGCTGGGTGTGAAAACGGCCCTGATTACCCGTGATTCCCTGTACCAACACCGAGGTCTGCTCATCAATCAGGATAGACATGCTAAACCTCCTCAATATAGTAGAAGCAATGCTCTGTAACTGGTTGACCTAACCTGCTAATTCCACTGCTCGCTGAGCAGCAGTTTGCATGAGATCAAAAACCTCGATTCCGGCTTCCTTCTCAAGAATGGCACGCCCAGCATCCTGATTTGTGCCTGCTAAACGAACCACCATGGGAATTGATTTGCCGTATTGTCTCCTGATGCCGACAATGGCCTGCGCCACTTCGTCGCAGCGCGTTATGCCTCCAAAGATATTGACGAGTACGGCCTTGGGCTGCTTAGCCAAGACAAGTTCCAGTCCTTTTCGGGTAGCTTCTTGGTTAGCTCCGCCGCCGATGTCCAGAAAATTAGCTGGTTTGCTGCCGAAGTAGGTTATCATATCGAGCGTAGCCATGGTGATTCCAGCTCCATTGGCCATCACACCTATTTCACCGTCAAGATCCACATATGATAGTCCCAACTTGCTAGCTTCTTGCTCACCTAAAGTGAGCTCACTTACCGTCGGAATATGGGCATGGCGATACAGCGAGGCATCATCGACAGTGATTTTGGCATCGGCTGCATAGACAGTATCACCGCAGATCGCCAGCGGATTGATCTCCACCAGTTCAGCATCTATGGCGGTAAACAGTCGGTAAAGCGCCGTGACTACTTGCGTTAGTGCCTTTCCGCAGGGGCTGCTGGGCACAATTTTAAGCCTACGGACAATATCTCGCGCCAAGAAAGTAGGCAATCCAAGCTCTACATCTATCGGTTGTCTGATAATCTGCTCTTCTGGCACATTCTCAATGTCCATGCCGCCTTGGGCAGAGGCAATGAGCACAGGTTTCTTACTGACACCATCAACTATCAAGGACAAATACAGTTCCTGCTCGATGGCCAGTTTTTCCTCTATCAAAAGCAGCTCCACAGGGAAGCCTTGCACTGTAGATTGAAGTAACTGTTCAGCCGCAAGTTTTGATTCTTTGGGGCCATCAGCCAGCCGAATACCCCCGCCTTTGCCTCTTTTACCCGAAAGAACCTGAGCTTTTATCATTACCGGGCCACCCAACCTCTGTGCTATCTGCGCAGCGGTCTTGGGAGTGTCGCACACCATACCTCGGGGCACACGTATGCCAAAATCGATGAATAACTGTTTTCCCATGTATTCGAATAATCTCATCTGATCATCCCCCTCGTGTCTGAATAACTCCTACTCTCGTTACAAGAACACTACATGAGCTGATTGAGCTAGCTAAATAAGAAAGTCCCTCACGCCGTGAAGGCATAAGGGACCGACTAACCTAGGCCATCTATCTTGCATCCGATGCCTGGTATATCGCACTCCTCCTTTCCTCCGAAGGCGGCGTACTTTCTGGAAGGGCAGGTCTCCTGGCTTACGCTCATCGTTCTGCTGACCCTTCCCGTCTATCATGCATTAGACAGTGGCATGCCAGCGAACTCACGCTTACAGTGGCGGGACCGCTCAGGACTTCCACCTGATTCCCTATTCTCCCCGGGAACTTCGGGGCACCACTTCCATTAGATGTTTAGTTTTCATGTTTAATTATATCATTACCATTTGAAACTAACAATGAGTTGGAAACTGTATATTGGGCATCTGTGGTATTGCCGCCCATGAACAAGGAGGACATTATATTGGAGGAGAAAAAGCTACAATACTGAATAGAGACATTTCTGAGGAAACACAGCCATAGGCGGCCTGGAGGTTACATAGAGCCATGAGAGAAACTGTTCTGATTACCGGAGCGTCACGGGGAATTGGGTATGCCACTGCGGAGTTGTTCGCGGTCAATGGATACACGGTCTATGCCAACTATCGCAGCAGCCCCAAAAGCCTGGAGCTTCTTTCCGAGAAGCTCTCCGAGCGCGGATGTACCTTGATCCCTCTTTATGCAGATGTTTCGAATAGCAACGATGTGGAGCATATGGTCTCGCAGACGAATGGAGTTGATATTCTCATCAATAATGCAGGGATAGCGCAGTTCAAGCAATTCGTCGACATGTCCGAGACTGATTGGGACAACATGATGTCTGTGAACCTGAAATCCGTCTATCTGTGCACTCACTGCGTCATTCCACACATGATAAAGCGCAAACATGGAGCTATTGTAAACATCTCTTCGGTGTGGGGTGTTACTGGCGGTTCTTGCGAGGTGCACTATTCCGCAGCAAAAGCCGGAGTGATCGGCTTCACTAAGGCCCTGGCCAAGGAGATGGCCCCATCCGGAATACGCGTGAATTGCATCGCTCCAGGAGTAATAGAAACAGACATGAACAAAGAGCTATCCGACTATGACAGACAGTTGATAAAAGAGCAAACGCCATTAGGAACGATCGGCCTTCCCGATCATATTGCACAGGCAGCCCTCTTCCTTGCAGAAAATCAGTTCATTACCGGAGAAATACTCAATGTCAACGGAGGGTTTCATATCTGACATGTCGCATACGCCTGAAATCGTGTTCCCTCTGCAAACTGTTCTGCTGGGCGAAAGGTACGATGGCCCTTAAAGCTGGGTTCCGGAACAGATCATCCAGGCCCATGGAATTACGGGGTTGACACTCGATGGCTGCCGCTCGGCAATCCAGAGCCATTGACATGACATAGAACCTACCGGGCTCCGTAGACCTGCACAATCTCAAGGCACTTGATAACCTCCACCGAACCATCGCAGCCTCTCTCTTCAGCCAATTACCTTTGTCCGGCAATATCAGTATGCAAACTGAAAAGCTCCCGGCATCCCTATTCGATTCCTGGCGGTTCGCGGCCACAGACGCCGCGTCCGGTCAGTAACGGAACCGCTCCGAACCGACCATAACATCACCACTGATACATTCACCGGCATATTTCCGCCTGACCTCTATAAGGTTCAATACATCATAGCCACGCTTTCT
>DUWJ01000238.1 GCA_012842765.1 Bacillota bacterium
GCGCTGCTCAATCACGACCAATACCTGGTCATGGCTTTTCTGATGTTCATCGCACTCATTACGCAGATCGGGAATTTGCTTGCCGACATCGCGCTTGCCTTCCTCGATCCGAGAATAAGGATGAGCTAGGGGTGTCCACCATGGAAGGAACCAGGAAAAGAATTGCTGACAGCTTCTTCAAACACAAACTGGGTATGGTTGGCCTTGTTGTACTGATCATCTTCTACCTCGTTGTGATATTTGCCGATTTTGTGGCCCCCTACAACTTCGCCGAAACGCACAGAAACTTCATCTATGCGCCTCCTTCCAAGGTGAAGTGGGTTGACAGCTCTGGCAAATGGGTGGGGCCCCACATTCACGAAATGGTAAAGAGCAGGGATCCGGTCACGTATGAGCTGGTATATGCCGAGGATCCCGACAGTGTAGTTCCCCTGAAGTTCTTCGTGAGGGGGGAGAAATACAGGTTCCTCGGACTGTGGGAATCGGACTTGCACCTCTTCGGAGTAGAGGCATCTCCTGAAAAGGCGATGTTTCTGGTCTTTGGCGCCGACAGGTTTGGCCGCGACCTGTTTTCCAGGATAGTGATAGGCGGCAGGGTGTCGATGACCGTGGGACTGCTCGGAACCTTCCTCAGCGTGTTCATCGGCGCCATAGTTGGGGCGCTTTCAGGCTACTACGGGGGTTGGGTTGACGTGCTGATCCAAAGGTTCACCGAACTTCTCAGATCTTTCCCGAGGATCCCACTGTGGCTGGCGCTTGCAGTGATAATCCCTCCTAGTTGGCCAAGCACCTGGGTCTACTTTGGAATCGTGACCGTGCTCTCCCTCATCGGCTGGATGGGGGTGGCCAGGGTGATGCGGGGGATGACATTGAGCCTCAGAGAGAAGGAATATGTCCTCGCAGCGAAGGTGATGGGCGTCTCGGATTGGAAGATCATCACCAAGCACCTGATACCGAACACCTTGAGCTATCTCATTGTAGTTTCGACCCTTTCGATCCCAGGGATGATACTGGGCGAAAGCACCATCAGCTTCCTTGGGCTGGGCATCAAGGAGCCCATGACCAGTTGGGGATTACTGCTCAGCCAGGCCCAGTCCTTAAGCGAGCTCGAAGCCCATCCATGGCTGATGGTGCCCGGAATATTCATAATGATTGCCGTGCTTTCCTTCAATTTCGTGGGTGATGCGCTGAGGGACGCGGTAGATCCGTATAGGACGGTAGAGAAGGTATGACAACTGCATGCGAACGTATCCTCACTGTGTCGAACCTGAAAACGTATTTCCGCACGCCCGATGGCATCGTGCGCGCAGTCGACGATGTCAGCTTCCACCTAAACCGGGGCGAGGTCCTGGCCTTAGTGGGCGAATCCGGCTGTGGAAAGAGTGTGACTGCCCATTCCATAATGGGGCTGGTAAAAGCGCCTCCCGCAAAACTTGAGGGAAGCATCGTCTTTGACGGCCGCGAGCTGATCGGGCTTTCGGCCAGCGAATATCGAAAGATAAGAGGCATGCAGATCAGCATGGTCTTTCAGGAGCCCATGTCGTCATTTGACCCCCTGTACACAGTAGGCGAACAATTGATGGAGGTGGCACAAGCTCACATGCCGTGGGGTGAGGAAGAGGCGAAGGAGAGGATCATCGAGACATTGAGGCTTGTCCACATTCCCGAGCCCGATAAGCGCTACAGCGAGTACCCCCACCAGATGAGCGGAGGCATGCTCCAGAGGATCATGATAGCCATGGCTCTCATTACGAGCCCTAAGATCATAATCGCAGACGAACCCACGACGGCCCTGGATGTTACCATTCAGGCTCAGGTTTTAAACCTCATGCAGGACATCCAGAGCGAGTACGACGGTTCCATAATATTCATAACTCACGACCTCGGCACAGTGGCAGAGATTGCGGACCGGGTTCATGTGATGTATGCAGGCAAGATAGTGGAGAAGGCGTCCGTTGTGGAGCTCTTTGA
>DUWJ01000028.1 GCA_012842765.1 Bacillota bacterium
CCTGTATTCTAGCTCGTTGATCTAAGGATCTGTTTGCATGGGCGCGTCCAGTCTTCGGAGGCAGTGGGCAAGATGCAAGATCGAGCAGAGCGAGGCATGCTGCCCCAAACACTCAAAATGGGCGGCTATCGCCATATCGAGGACTCGTCGGATGGGCTGTAAAGCCATTGGCTTGGGTTCGTATTCGGATACCAGAGAATGTCGAATCATGAAGATGCGGGCAGGGCTTGTGGAATCCCCTTTCGCAGGGAGAAGGTAAACCTTCGAGGTGGCTATGGCAGCAAGATCCTAGCCAGCGACCGGCTAAGATGACATAGAGGTCTCGGCAAACTGGCAGCTTCACGTGTGCGATGCGCCTATTTGCACCAACCCCTTCAAGAACAATCCCCTTCTGTCCCGGCTGAGTCGGATTGCCATGTTAAGGCCGAAAAGAGGGCCTTCTGGCGGGCATAGTGCATATACATGGAAAACACAGCACAGACTGGCAAGGACTTTGTTAGCGACCTATGCAAATCTCCGGGCGATACGGGAGAGATGGTCCATCGCGTTCGCAGGAGTGATTATTGTTAATGTGCAGGAATTCTATGACTGGCATAGAACTATACTGCTAAAAGAGGATTGTACAAGCCTCGAATGGTCTCGGAAATTACCGGAAACAAGGGATGAGCAAACGGAATTGATTGTGATCTTTGTTTAGAAGCTAAATTATAGTGAAGATTTCATGAGGGAGCACGGACAATGATTAAGAAGAAAATACGCAAGGATGACGGCAGATATCTCATATATTACTCGTTCCCCCTAAACAACGGGAAAGGCGGGGATGAGTATCTAGCTATTCGGGCAGATGATGAGGGAGGGGTGACGGACAGTGTCGGAGATGCGGTGGAACCCTGTGCTCAAGCAATGGGTCATAACTGCAACCCACAGGCAGGAAAGGACGTATAAGCCTCCCGAAGACTTCTGTCCGTTGTGCCCTACACGGGATACATCATTTCCAACGGAAGTGCCTGATTATAGCTACGAGATTGTGGTTTTTGAAAACAAGTTCCCTTCTTTCCGGCATGTTCCGCCTGAACCGGCAGTGGAAGGCACCGGCGTCCTCAGAGTCCAACCCGCACAGGGCATTTGCGAAGTAGTCCTCTACACAGACGAACATCACACCACATTTGCAGACCTCGATATTGACCACATCACAAACCTTATTGCAGTATGGACAGACCGATATAGCGAGCTCGGATCGATCGATTACGTAGATTATGTCCTCATATTCGAGAACAAGGGGGATGCTGTAGGAGTGACCCTCCATCATCCCCATGGGCAGATCTATGCGTTCCCATATATCCCGCCGATACCTGCGAAAGAGCTCGAGTCGGCCGAAGAGTACCGCGACGCTACCGGAAGGTGCCTTTTTTGCGACATTCTTGAGCAGGAGCTTGATGACGGGAGGCGGGTGATCGCCGGCAACTCGCATTTCGCGGCTGTCGTGCCTTTCTACGCCCGATATCCATATGAGGTCCACGTTACATCGAAAAGCCACAGGTCATGCTTGCCCGATCTTGACGGCGATGAGAGGAGATCGCTTGCTGAAATCTTGAAATCAGTGACGCGCGGTTACGATCACCTCTTTGGATTCTCCCTTCCTTACATGATGATCATGCACCAAGCTCCGACCGCGAAAGGCGACTGGAGCCATTGCCATTTCCATATAGAGTTCTACCCCCTTCATCGAACTGCCACGAAAATCAAATACCTGGCGGGTTGCGAGTCGGGAGGGGGCACTTTCATAAACGACACGCTTCCAGAGGAGACAGCTGAAGAACTGCGTACAGCTATCGAACGCGCAACTTCTGCTGATGCGGCTTTGGC
>DUWJ01000239.1 GCA_012842765.1 Bacillota bacterium
GCACAGCTTTCGCCTGCTTCAACTTTTGCTTCCATTCGATATATGGTTTCTGCCATAGCTTCATAGTCGCTCTGGTCAGCCTTCTCCACAGCCAATTTCAAAGCCGCGGTCTCTAACACTAGGCGAGCCTCATTAAGCTGGAAAATCTTCTCTGTGTTGAGCCCGGAATTGAACGCAACTGCATGAATCAACGAGGCCACATTGGGCTCGCTCACGGTAATACCTACCTTTGGCTTGGACTCCACTATCCCTAAAGCCTGCAAGCCCACAATTGCTTCTCTAACCGATGATCTGCTTACGCCGAGCATTTCAGCGAGTTCCCTTTCAGTGGGCAACCTGTCGCCAGTTCTGAGGCCCTTCTGGACTATGTATCTTTTTATCGCCTCTTCAACTTGCTGGCTCACGGATTTGTGTTCAATCTTCTGCACAACGCCCTCTCCTTGCAGCCTCATTTTGGACATATCATCCTATGGTATTATGGTCAGACCACAGGATCGATGTTTGTATTCTACACGCCTCGCAAAACTCCTTCTCTAAAATTGAAAAGGCCATCTGCATCAAAAAGCGAACTCTATACACTAGCAACCCAAGACTCTCATGGACATCCGCCAGCGATCTTCCACCATGCTGGTCTCCATAGAGCAGGAGGGAAATACACATGAGCGTGCCAGGAGTCCCCAAACCTGAAGTCGCAATCAGGCCGGTCCTCGACAGCAAGCAAAGGGCGTTCGTCGATTGCCAACATGGGTGCGTGGTGCTGCACGCGCCTGTCGGTACCGGGAAAACCCTAGCCCTTGCCGAGAGGGCTGCAGAAGCCATACGCCACGGGGTTGATCCCAATAGAATACTGTGTGTCACGTTCACGAACAGGGCCGCAGAGGAGCTTCGCCAACGGATAAGAGTCAGTTGTGGAGAGCATGCAAGAGGCGTAGTGGTCCGCACCTTCCACAGCCTTTGCGCGTGGATGCTGAGGAGCGAGGCAAAACAGATGAGTCTTCCATCAGACTTTGTCATCTTCGATGACGACGACTCCATGGAGATCATCAGACAATGCGCGAAAAGGACTGGCGTTCATCTCGTTTGCTCAGGCTATGACGATGAAGCGAGAGATGCGCAGGATGCGATCACAACTGCTAAGATAAATGCTCCTGATGTCGCGCTTTCCACAAATTCCGTGCAAGATGCGGTTTTCGACAGCCTGCCCCGAGCATGGCGTCGTCTGGCCATTGCCTACCAGGATGAACTTGCTGCCCATCATGCCCTCGACTTCGCCGATCTCGTCTACTTTGCTCGCGCTATGCTCTCTGTCGAGCCGGACATTGCCAACCGCTGGGCCGAACGTTTCTCCATGATACAAGTGGACGAAATGCAGGATACGCACGTGTCGGAATATCAGGTTCTGCGTGTTCTCGCAAAGAAGTGCGGGAATATCGCGCTGGCAGGCGATTTCGATCAGACCATATACGAATGGAGGGGTTCTCAGCCAGAGAAAATCATCACGCTGCTGCAAAAAGACTTCCCACAGGCTCGGCGCTTCTCATTTGTCACCAATTATCGAACCACCCGCACACTGGTGGATGCTGCGGCTTCTGTCGCCGCCAACTACAGTGACTTCGACCGAGTGCGTCCGTGCGCCACAGCAGAGGAAGGAAACCCGATAGTAGTCCACTTCGCCCGCGATTCTCAAGCCGAAGCCCAATGGATAGCAGAGGAGACGCGCAAACTGATAGAACCAGGCGAAAGCGCCGACAACATTGACCCACTTCGCCCCGGAAGAATCGCCGTGCTGACCAGAACGAACTGGCGCGGAACAGTGATCTCGGAGGCTTTCGCAGAGGCCGGCATTCCCCACCTCACCGTGGAGCAATTTGAATTCTTCCGCAGGCAAGAGGTGAAAGACGCCATTGCCTACCTGAGGTTTCTGCGAAACCCATTCGACGGTCGAAGCTTTCAGCGGATGCTTCTTAGGCCTCCCCGAAACATCGGACGCCAAACCATCGATAGTGTCATAGAAGCCGAAAGAACAGGCCTGAGGCTGATCGACATGGTCAATCCATCCACTATCGAGTTGGGAGACCCGTTCGCACGGCTTATGAGGGAACTCGATTCCGGATCTGTCGTAGTCTTCGATACCGAAACTACCGGGCTGAACCCCGCCTCCGACGATATCGTAGAACTAGCCGCTATCCGCCTCGAACATGGACAACCAGTCGCCACATTCCACCGCTACCTGCGCAATCGCGTGAGCGTGGGCGATTCCAGGCACATTCATGGGCTTTCAGACCAGTTTCTTGCAGCCC